>NZ_JBEZEH010000089.1:0-25657 GCF_040648775.1 Micromonospora sp. NPDC049089 | reverse complement strand
AACGGGGCGAGTTCCCAGGCTTCCCGGCGGCAAACGGGGTCACGGGCGGATTCGGACTCCCCGCCATCGGCGGGCGGAGCCTCACAAAACATCCCAGTCACGGTCCCTTGTGGACCCCCACACCGATCGACGGCTGTCGTAGGCTGTGGCAGCTCGCACACATCGTCTGATCACGATGAGGGGACGCCGGTGGCCACTTCTGGAACAGACCCAGCCACGATCGAGGGGCCCGCGCGAGTGCCCCTGTCCCGTCGGAACATGCTGCGGATGGGAGCGGCGGCGGCCGGTGGCGCGGTGCTCGTCGGCTCGGCGGAGGCCGCGCCCGCGCAGGCCGCGCCGGTCGGTCCGACGCGCGTCGTGCGGGCACCGGCGCTGGCACCCGGTGACCGGGTCCGGGTGGTCTCGCCCGGCAGCACGCCCGACCCCACGAACATGGCTCGCGGCATCGAGATCCTGCGGAGCTGGGGCCTTGAGGTCGAGCTGGGCAAGCACGTCTTCACCAAGTACGGCTATCTGGCCGGCACCGACGCGCAGCGGCTGGCCGACCTGAACGCCGCGCTCACCGACCCGGGCATCCGGGCCGTGTTCGCCGCGCGGGGTGGTTACGGCACGCAGCGGATCGTCGACCAGATCGACGTGTCCGTTCTGCGCCGCGACCCTCGGGTGGTCGTCGGTTTCAGCGACATCACCAGCATCCACGGCAAGCTCTGGCGCGAGACGGGCCTGGTCACCTTCTACGGCCCCATGGTCAACTGGAGTGACGCCCGCACCGGCCCCGAGTCGGCCGAGGCGCTCCGCAGGGCGGTGATGACCACCGCACCGGTCACCATCTCTCTCTCGGGACCCGGCCGAGACAGCCGCTTCCGTCGTGGTGCCGGGGCGGGCATCGGGGCCGCTGCTCGGCGGTTGCCTGACGCTGATCTCCACCTCGCTCGGCGCGGAGGACTCTCCGAAGTTCGACGGCGCGATCCTCTTCTTCGAGGACGTGGACGAGGCTCCGTACAGCATCGACAGCATGCTGACCGAGCTGCGCCGGGTGGGCGTGCTGCGCAGGGTCGCCGGCGTGGTCATCGGCCAGATCACCAACAGTGTCGCCGAACCGGGCGAGTGGGATGCGGCAGCGGTGCTCAAGGACCGCCTGTACGACCTCGGCGTGCCGGTCCTGGGCGGGCTACGGCTGGGGCACGGCAACGGGCAGCTCACCGTTCCGCTGGGCTCGCGCGCCACGATCGACGCCGCGGCAGGGACCCTGACGGTGGAGCCGGGGGTCCGTCCGCGCCAGGCCTAGGGCTCAGACCTGCGGCGTCTGGTTCCAAGGGGACGGGTCGTCGCGCAACCGGCTGTACAGATAGCCGTCGCGCCACTGGCCGGCCCGAAACTCGCTGGCCCGCACGACACCCTCGAGCTGGAAGCCGGCCTTCTCCAACGCTCGTTGCTCGGCGACGTTCTCCGGGTGCGTACCGGCCTGGATGCGCTGGGCCGGGCTGTGGTGGAAGAGGTAGTCGCAAAGCAACGCCTGGGCGCGCCAGCCGATGCCTCTCCCCCGCCACTGCGGCAGCAGGACGATGCCGATCTCCCAGTACGACGCCCGTCCGGCGTAACGCCCGGCGGTGTAGCTGACGATGCCGGCGGCAGCCTGCTCCTGCTCCTGCTCGACCTCCACGACGAGCCGTCCGTCGTCCTCGCCGAGGTAGCCGTCGACGGCGAACCGCCGTGCCGGCGCCCCGGCGTCGCTGAAGCCGGCCCAGTCCAGACCGATCAGGCCCGGCTCGGTGCGGAGCCGGCGGAAGATCGCCAGGTCGGGCTCGGCAACCGGCCGTAGCCGGACAGTGAGATCGGCCGAGACAGACATCGACATATCGCCACTTTCCATGGCGACACGCTAGCTCACGCGGGGCCGAGTGCGGGTTCTGCGCCGTGCCCGCGCAGAGCGACCGGCGTTGATAGCCGAGGCCATGGTCGGCTCCTTTGGAGCTGAATCGTTGACGACATCAGCTCCAAAGGCAGCGCGAGGAACTCCCCCGCCCGGCGGACCTGGCCGCCGGGTCAGACCTTGAGCAGCACCTTCGTGCAGTCGTCCTGTTTCTTCTGGAAGATCTTGTAGCCCTTCGGTGCGTCACGCAGCGGCATCCGGTGGCTGACGATGAAGCTCGGGTCGATCTCGCCGCGCTGGATGCGCTCCAGGAGCGGCCGGGTGTAGCGCTGGACGTGGCACTGACCGGTCCGCATGATCAGCGAGCGGTTCATGAACGCGCCCATCGGGAACTTGTCGACGAAACCGCCGTACGCGCCGACGACCGAGACCACCCCGCCGGAGCGGCAGGCGAGGATCGCCTGCCGGAGCGCGAACGGTCGTTCCGTCTCGACACGCGCGGCCTGTTTGGCCCGGTCGTACGCGTACATGGCGGCGTTGCCGTGGTGGCCCTCCAGGCCCACCGCGTCGATGCACGCGTCGGGGCCCCGGCCGGCGGTCATCTCGTTGAGGGTGTCCAGGACGTCGACTTCCTCGTAGTTGATCGTCTCCGCGTCGATGTGCTCCTCGGCCAGCCGCAGCCGGTACGGGAACCGGTCGATGACGATCACCCGCTCCGCGCCGAGCAGTCGGGCGCTGGCCGCGGCGAGCAGCCCGACCGGCCCGGCGCCCCAGACGGCGATGACCTGCCCGGGTTTGATGTCGCACATCTCGGCGCCCATGTAGCCGGTCGGGAACACGTCGGCCAGCATGACCGCCTGGTCGTCGCTGATCTCGTCGGGCACCTTGACCGGGCCGACGTCGGCGAACGGCACCCGGGCGTACTCGGCCTGGCCACCGGCGTAGCCGCCGAGCAGGTGCGAGTAGCCGAAGATGCCGGCCGGCGAGTGCCCCATGATCTTCTCGGCGATGCCGGCGTTCGGGTTGGAGTTCTCGCAGACCGAGTAGAGGCCGCGCTGGCAGGACGAGCAGTGCCCGCAGGCGATCGGGAAGGGCACCACCACCCGGTCGCCGGGGGCGAGGTTGCGGACCTGGGGGCCCACCTCCACCACCTCGCCCATGAACTCGTGGCCGAGGATGTCGCCCTTGCGCATCGCGGGGATGTAGCCGTGGTAGAGGTGCAGGTCGGAGCCGCAGATCGCGGTGGTGCTGATCCGGACGATCGCGTCCCGGGCGTTCATGATCTTCGGGTCGGGTACGTCGATGACCTTGACGCTGTCGGTGCCCATCCAGGCGGTGGCCTTCATCAGCGGTCCCTTTCGGAGAGCTCGGGCGGTCAGCGGCGGGACGCGGGCAGCGGCTGGGCGGGTCGCTGCATGGCCTGTTGGCGTACGGAGATGCCGTTGGGGCTGCCCTCGGAGCGGACGACCTCGCCGGTCTCCAGCACCTGCTTGAACCGGCGCAGGTCGTCGCGGACCTGCTGCTCGGGTTCCTCGCCGAAGAGCTTCGCCACCGCTCGGCCGAGCGCGCCGGCCGGTGGCGCGTAGCGCAGCTCCACCCGCACCTCGGTCCCCCGGTCGCCGGGCGCGGGCACGAACCTGACCCGGCCGGCGTTGGGCACCCGGGTTCCCGGCAGCGACCGCCAGGTGATCGACTTGTTCGGCTGGTCGTCGATGATCTCGGCGTCCCACTCGACGCGGTGTCCGGCCGGACCACGGGCGATCCAGTGCGAACGGCGCAAATCGTCGGCGCGGACGGACTCCAGGTGTGCCATGAACCGGGGCAGGTTCTCCATGTCCCGCCAGAACCGGTACGCCTCGGCGGGCGACCGGTTCACCGTCACCGCGATCTCCATCCGGATCACCCGCGCGCGGGCCCGTCGCGCCTGGCCGATGCGGATGGCGGCGAGCGCATCGACGGCGGTGATGCCGGCGATGGCGAGGGTGGTCAGCGCGACCCGGCGGCGGCGTTCACCGCCACGGTCGGCGAGGGCCCGCCCGAGCAGGGTGAGGTCCATGGCATCGCCGGCCACCCGGCTCCAGGCCCAGCCGGCCGGCCGGCGACCGCTGAGCAGGCCGGCGGCGCTGCCCAACTCCCGCAGACCGATGGCCGGGAGCACGGACCGCGCGGCCGGGGAGTCGTCCACCCCGGTCAGTCGCGCGACGGGTCCGGGGGCGACGAGCGCGGCTACCCCCAGGGCCAGGCTCAGCAGGCCGAGCGCGCTCGGCAGCGTCGCCGGCACCGGCCCGTCCAGCTCCGGCAGGAGCACAGTGTCGACACGACTCATGTCCGGTTCCTTCCGGTGGGCGTCGCCGCCGGTCCGCTGGCGGGAGCGGCGGGGGTCCCGCCCCCGTGACGCTATGCGGTACCCGTGACCTTTGCGCCACATTTCGGGCATATCGCGGCATTCGCGGCGCACGGGCGAGTTGCGCGCCTCGCTCAGTCAGCATCACGACATTGACCGAAATGGATCAGACACTCACCGTTACCGTCTGCTCACCGTCGCCGCGACACCGGAGGGACCACGCCAGTGAGCCGCACACTCCTGCGCCACCTGACCGCCACCATCGCCGTCGCCCTGCTCGTCGTCGAAGCCGCCGCGCCGGCCGCCGCGCGTACCCCCGGGTCGTCCGCGCCCGGCGCCGTCCGCACCGTCGTGCGCGACGCGGCGACCGGCGCGCCGGTCCCCCGGGCCTGCGCCGCGCTGGTCCCGGTGGACGCCGCGGCGTTGGCGGCGGTCACCCTCGGCGAGGACCAACTCGGACGGTACGGGGGGTGCGCCGACGAGCAGGGCGTCCTGGTGACCGGGGACGTCGCCCCGGGGAGGTACCGGCTGCTGGTGCGCCCCTACGACACGACGATGCACGGCTGGCAGTGGGTGGGCCGGCACGGCGGCACCGGCGACCGTGAGCGGGCACAGGTGGTCCAGGTCCGGGCCGGCGCGGTGACCGACGCGCCGACCATCCGGCTCGACCCGCCGGGCACCATCGTCGGAGTGGTGACCAACGCGGCGACCGGCGCACCGGTCAACCGCGCACTGGTCATGGTCGTGCCATACGTGCCGCATCCCAAGTACGACGACCACGGCCCGACCACCGACGAGGACGGCCGCTACACGATCACCGGCCTCGGGCCGTACCACTGGCCCGTGCAGTTCGCCGCCGCCGGGCTGGCGACAGTGTGGTCCGGTGGGGTGGGCGGTCGGCAGCAGGCACGGCCGGTGCGGGTCCGCGCGCACCAGACAGCGAACCTGAACCAGGCGCTGCCCGCCGGCATAGCGCTGGGCGGAGCGGTAGTGGTCGACGAGCTTGCCACCTACGCCCAGGTGATCGCGTTCGACGCGGCGACCGGGGACCTGGCCGGCGTGGCGGACGCGGGCAGCGGTTACGCCCTGCGCCTGCTCCCCGGGCAGCGGGTGAAGCTGCGCTGCGACTGCGCGTACGCCCCGCCGGTGTGGCACCGCGACGCCGCCGGCTTCGACGCCGCGACCCCCGTGCGGGTCCGCCGGACGCCGGTCGTGGTGGACTTCAACCTCGACTGACCCGGATTCTGGCCGGCTGCCGGAACCTTCTCCCGGGCCCGTGGGTGGGAGTGGTGGAGAAGGGGGGTGACGGTGTCCGACGGCGATCCGATCTCCGAGCTCTACGCCAGCTGTTTCCGACGCCTCGTCGTTCAGCTGTACGCGGTGACCGGTGACCTGACCGAGGCGCAGGAGGCGGTCCAGGAGGCGTTCACGCGAGCACTGATGGCGCCAGGGCGGTTCGCCGAGCTGGAGAACCCGGAGGCCTGGTTGCGTCGCGTCGCGGTGAACTGGGCCCGCAGCCGGTACCGCCGCCGTCGGGTGCTCGACGGGCTGCTGCGCCGCATCGGTCCACCGCCGGCCGTCGCCGACCACTCCCCGGAGCACCTCGCCCTGCTCTCCGCGCTGCGCGTGCTGCCCGAGGGGCAGCGACATGCGCTGGCCCTGCACTACCTCGTCGACCTGCCGGTGGACGAGGTCGCCGCGACGCTGGGCGTGTCGTCGGGGACGGTGAAGTCCCGGTTGTCGCGGGGCCGGGTCGCTCTGGCGGCGTTGCTCGCCGACACTGACGCCACGGAAACCGGGAGGATCGATGTCCGGTCGTGAGTTCTCCGGGTTCGACGTCGACACCGTCAGCGAGGCCGTGTCGCAGCCACCCCTCGACGAGCTGCGCACCAGTGCCCGATCCCGTCGGCGCCGGTCGGTCGCGACGGTGACCACCGCACTGGTCGTCCTGGCCTGGCTGACGGTCGTACCGCTGGTGGTCGAGCCGGACCGGGGCACGCCGGCCGACCCGCCGACACCGTCAGGTGCGCAGTTCAGCGAATTCACGCTGACCGGGCCCGACTCCGGGGTCGACGTGCGGCAGGACGGCTGTGTCGTGCGCTTCTCGTACACCGGCGACGACGGCCGCAGTTGGTCGGACTGGGACGCGGCGCGCTTCGAGGGCACCCGGTGTGCGGCCGACACCGCCGCAGCGACGCCGAGCAGCAGCATGGACTTCTCCGTGCTCGGTGAGCGGTCGTACCTGGTCACCGACTACGGCCTGGCCCACCTCTCCACCGACTACGGCCGCACCTGGCGGGACGCGGATTCCGCGATCGTCGCCGTGCCCACCTTCCCGGCGACGGCCCGACCTGTCTCCTGCGGATTCGGCTGTGATGCGGTGTCGGAGCCGCTGGCGGTGGACCCGTCGAGCGGAACGGTGTACCGCCTCACCACCCCGGCGCCCACGGTGCTTTCGCTGTTCAGCCTCTACCCGGCAGCGGACGGCAGCATCTGGGCCACGTACCAGACAGGCGGCTCCCAGGGGGCGACCGTCGCCCGTAGCGCCGACCGAGGGGCGACCTGGACCACCTGGAAGGTGGGCGCCGACGCGGTGATCATCACGGCGGTCGGGCTCGACGATCGGGAAGGGTACGCGCTGATTCAGTCGACGACGACGGCTGGCGGGGTGCGGCTGCTGCGTACCACCGACGGTGCGAAGACCTGGACGGACACCGGCGCCGAGTTGCCGGCGCAGCTGCACTACGACCTCACTGTGGGGTCGGACGGCTCCCTGCTGGCCATCATTCCCGGGGAAGGCGTCGAACCCGACCGCCGTGCGCAGCTGCTGGTCAGCCGGGACGATGGACGAAACTTCACTGTCGCCCGGGAGTACGGCCGGGTCGTCGGTTCGGTCAGTGTCGCGCCTGGCTACGCCTGGCTCTTCGGGCGTGACGACGGGTCGACGGGCGAGCCGGACCACGTCCTCGTCACCACCGACGCGACCACCTGGACCCGCTTCTCGCTCGCACCCTGAACAAGGGGCACCACCGGCGTTAGGAGTGCGCGGCAGCGGGTAGCCGGCATTCGCTCTGACCAGCGTCCGGGGAGGTGGGATGTCGGAGACCAGCGCCTTCTTCGAGCGGTTGACGGTCGCTGGCCAGGATCCGCGGTTCAGCAAGGTCTGTGGCAGGGTGCGATTCGACATCGGCGACGACGGCAACCTGGAGCAGTGGCTGCTGGACATCGATCATGGCCGGATGCGGGTGACCCGAAGCGGTGCCCCCGCCACCACTGTGATCCGGGTGTCCGCGCAGCTCGCGGACGCGATGGCGCGGGGCGAGGTGAACGGGCTGGCGGCGATCACCCGGGGCGAGATCATGGTCGACGGCGATCTCGCCCTGGCGTTGCGCCTCGGGCGACTGTTTCCGCGAGAGCCCGGGCGGCTTCAGCGCGAGGATCCCGACAGTGGGACGTGACCGATGAGGGACATCGCGGGCACCGTGGCGTGCATCGACGGGAACACCTTCATGGTGTCCGACGCCAGCGGCGACGTGCAGTCGTCCCCGAGCACCCCGGTCGGCCTCTTCGCCGCTGACACACGCTTCCTGTCCCGCTGGAGGCTCACCGTCAACGGCGAGTGCTTGACAGCGCTGTCGGTGGACGACAGCCAGTACTTCGAGGTCACGTTCTTCGCGGTGCCGGGCGCGGCGGTGGACTACGTGGAGGCCGACGTGTCGGCCATTCGTCGCAGGCGCATCGGCCCGGACCTCACCGAGTCGCTGACGATCTTCAATTACGGCGAGCGGGACATGACGCTCGACGTGCGTCTGGAGGTGGCCGCCGACTTCGCCGACATCTTCGAGATCAAGTTCGACTCCGGCGCCAAGAGCGGCGCGTACTACACGCACGTCGGCCCGAACGAGTTGCGCCTGGGCTACCGGCGCGGCACCTACCGCCGTGAGGTCGTCGTGTCGGCGAGTGAGCCCGCGGAGTTCGATCCGGGCGGCCTCCGGTTCACGGTCCGGCTGCGCCCCGAGCAGCAGTGGTCGACCCGGTTGCAGGCCGTCATGCTGGCGTTGCGTCCGGACGGCGTCGACCTGCGCGCCGCCCTGCGCGCCCAACGGCCGGACGAATCCACCCTGCCTGCCAGCGTGCGGGCCTGGGTCGCGGCGGCCCCGACCCTGGACACCGAAAGCGTCGGCCTCCAGCAGGTCTACCACCGCAGCCTGGTGGACCTGGCGGCGGTGCGCTTCGCCCCGCTCTCGCTCGGCGGCGCGAGCGTACCCGCGGCCGGGTTGCCCTGGTTCATGACCCTGTTCGGCCGCGACAGCCTGTTGACCTGCCTGCAGACCCTGCCCGTCACCCCGTCGCTGACCCCACCGACGCTGCGCATCCTCGCGTCGCTGCAGGGCGTCCGGACCGACGATGTCCTGGAGGAGGACCCGGGCCGGATCCTGCACGAGCTGCGCTACGGGGAGTCGGCCGCGTTCGAGGAACAGCCGCACTCGCCCTACTACGGCACGGTGGACGCCACACCGCTGTTCGTGGTGCTGCTCGACGAGTACGAGCGGTGGAGCGGCGACACCGCGCTGGTGATGGAGCTGGAGCAGGAAGCCCGCGCGGCCCTGGCCTGGATCGATTTGTACGCGGACCTCACCTCCACCGGCTACGTCTGGTACCAGCGACGCAACCGCGTCACCGGCCTGGACAACCAGTGCTGGAAGGACTCCTGGGACAGCATCTCCTATGCCGACGGCCGGCTGCCGGGTTTCCCGAGGGCCACCTGCGAAACCCAGGGGTACGCCTACGACGCGAAGATCCGGGGGGCACGACTGGCCCGCACCTTCTGGGGCGACACCGCCTACGCCGAGCGGCTGGAGAGCGAGGCGGCGGCCCTGTACGACCGGTTCAACCGGGACTTCTGGCTTGAGGACCGCGGCTTCTACGCCCTCGCGCTCGACCACGACGGCACCCCCGTGGACGGCCTGTCGTCCAACATCGGGCACCTGTTGTGGAGCGGCATCGTGCCACCGGAGCGGGCTGCCCGGGTGGTCGAGCACCTGATGAGTCCCGCGCTCTTCTCCGGTTGGGGTGTGCGGACGTTCGCCGAGGGGCAACGCCGCTACAACCCGCTCGGCTACCACAACGGCACGGTCTGGCCGTTCGACAACTCGTTCATCGCCTGGGGTCTGCGCCGTTACGGGTTCGGCAACGAGGCGGCCCGCATCGCCGAGGGCATCCTCTCCGCCGCCACCTACTTCGAGGGTCGTCTGCCCGAGGCGTTCGGCGGGTTCGACCGGGACACCACCCGGTTCCCGATCCGGTATCCGACCGCGGGCAGCCCGCAGGCGTGGTCCAGTGGGGCCTGCATGCTGCTGCTCCGCACCATGCTCGGGATCAACCCGCACGACGACCACCTGGCCGTGGACCCGGCGCTGCCGTCCGCGTTCGGGCGGATCGCGCTGCTGGACATCCCCGGCCGTTGGGGCGAGCGCGACGCGTTCGCCCGCCAACGCCCGGACAGCGGCAGCGGCAGCGGCAGCGGCAGCGGCAGCGGCACGGTCAGCTGACGTACTCGCGGCTGTAGCCCATCGGAACCCCCGACCGTCGGCGGAGCCGGAGCTTGGCATTCTGCCCGACGCCGAGGAGCGACGGCGTCCGCGCGCACCCCCTTCAGGATTCAGCCGTCGGCGGCCCGGCGGCCCGAAAGGTGCGCCGGTACGCGTCCGGGGGCACGCCGACGGTGCGGTGGAAGTGTCGACGCAGTGTCGCGGCGGTGCCCATGCCGGCTGCCTCGGCGACGGCGTCGATGCTGTCGTCGGTGTTCTCCAGCAGCTCCTGGGCACGGCGGATCCGCTGCGTCGACAGCCACAGCAGTGGGGTGGTGCCGGTGGCCGCCCGGAAGTGGCGGGCCAGGTTGCGTGAGCTCATGTTCGCCTGCCGGGCCAGGTCCTCGACGGTCAGCGGCCGGTCCAGGCGGGCCAGGGCCCAGGGCAACAGGGTGGCCAGCGGGTGGTCGTCACGGGCGGGCACCGGGGTGGTGACGTACTGGGCCTGACCACCGGCGCGGTGCGGCGGCACGACCAGGCGGCGGGCCACGGCGTTGGCGACGATCGAGCCGTGGTCGCGGCGGATCAGGTGCAGGCACAGGTCGATCGCGGCGGCCTTGCCGGCGGAGGCGAGCACGGTGCCGTTGTCGACGTAGAGCACGTCCGGGTCGACGCGGACCCGGGGATAGCGGGCGGCCAGCGCCTCGGTGTGGGCCCAGTGGGTGGTGGCCCGCTGCCCGTCGAGCACCCCGGCGGCGGCCAGCACGAACGCGCCGGTGCACAGCGAGACCATCCGGGCGCCCGCCAAGTGGGCCGCGCGGACCGCGTCGAGCAGGTCGGGGGGTACGTCCGCGTCGACGTCCTCGACCGACGGGATGATCACGGTGTCGGCGCGGGCGAGGCGGTCCAGCCCGTCGTCGGGCGCCAGCAGGAAGCGGCCGACCCGGACCGGGCGGGGGCCGCAGATCGCCACGTCGTACCAGGGGTCCGCCAGGCCGGAAGGGTCGTGGGCGAAGACCTCGCAGGCAAGGGCCAGCTCGAAGTGCAGCATCCCGTCGGTGGCGGCGATCGCGACAAGGGTCATGTCCGAAACTGTACGGGGGTTGGCGTTCCCGACACTGGCTGGTCGCCGCCCGCTGCGCGAGGCTGGACCCAGACGATCTTCCGAGGGGGCAGCGATGGGTTACAACGTGGCGGTGTTCGGGGCGTACGGGCACACCGGACGGTTCGTGATGGCGGAGCTGCGTGAGCGCGGATTCGGGGCCCTGCCGGTGGGCCGTGACCCGCGCCGGCTGGCGGCGTTCGGGCCCGGCTACCGGGTGGCGTCGGCCGACGATCCGGCCTCGCTCGACGCGGCGCTGGCCGGTGTGGACGCGGTCATCAACTGCGCGGGTCCGTTCGCGTCGACCGCCGCCGGTGTGATCGAGGCCGCGCTGCGCGCCGGGATCCCGTACGTGGACGTGGCGGCCGAGATCGAGGCCAACCTCGACACGTTCACCCACTTCACTGAGCGCGCCCGGGCCGCCGGTGTCGCGGTGGTCCCGGCGATGGCCTTCTTCGGCGGGCTCGGTGACCTGCTCGCGACGACGGCGATGGGCGACTGGACGTCGGCCGACGAGGCGCACGTCGCGTACGGACTGAGTAGCTGGCACCCGACGGCCGGGACGGTCGCCGCGGGCGTCGTCTCCCGCGAGCGCCGCGCCGGCCGCCGGGTCCGCTACACCGGCAGCCGGTTGGAGTACCACTCCGGTGGGGAGCTGCCGAGGGTGAACTGGGACTTCCCCGCGCCGCTGGGTCGCCGCAGCGTCCTCGGGGAGTTCAGCATGGCCGACGTCGTCACCATCCCCCGTCATCTGGTCATCCCCGAGGTCCGCACCTACATGACCGTCGACGCCGCCAGCGACCTGACCGCCGCGGCGGCACCGGTCGCGGTCGACGGGCGGGGCCGGTCCGCGCAGACGTTCACTGTCGACGTCATAGTGCGTCGCGGCGACGAGCGCCGCCGTGTCGTGGCCAGTGGCCGGGACATCTACGCCGTCAGCGCGCCTCTGGCCGTGGAAGCGGTCGGGCGCGTCCTCGATGGTCGGACGAGGACCAGCGGCGTCGCCTCCGCCGGCGAGATGTTCGACGCGCCCGACTTCCTGCGCGCGCTGTCGCCGGCCATCCGCGTCGAACCGGTCAGCGGCTGAGATCGAGAATTGGCCCACAATTTGTTACTCAAAATTCGTAATCATCGCACCATAACCCGGCGGCAGGACTTAAAGGAAAATTAAGGCTGCACGAGCGAAAAATTGTCATCCGGAGCCGTCGCGCCGGCTGCCAGGGCGCTTGTCAACCGGCCTCCTTAATTCTTTTCCCGCGAGTTGATGCAGGCCCCTGACGTGCACATACTCCTTCCAACAGAGCTTCACCGTCGACTCGAAGGAAACCACTGGTAATGCGGACTCCCCCCGCGCACGTCGCACCGCCGGATCGGGCACGAAAGCGTCGTCGCCTCACTCGCATCACGCTCGCCTCCGCGGTGGCCGCCGCGCTGGCCGGCAGCGGCATCTACATCGCCGGCGCCCAGGCCGAAGAGGTCGCCGTGCCCGGCCGGGTGCAGGCAGAGGCCTTCGCGGCGCAGTCCGGGGCGCAGACCGAGGGCACCGGCGACGCCGACGGCGGCCGTAACGTTGGCTGGCTGGCCAGCGGCGACTGGCTGCGCTTCGACGGCGTGTCGGTGACGGGCGTCGACCTGACGGCCCGGGTCGCCTCGCACAACGCCGCCGGCGGCACCGTCGAGTTGCGCCTCGGCGCGCAGGACGGTCCACTGCTGGCCGGCTTCCCGATCGCGCAGACCGGCGGTTGGCAGAAGTGGACGACCGTCACCGCGAAGGCGTCAGCTGTGCCGTCCGGTGCGCAGACCGTCTTCGCGGTCATGAAGAGCGCCTCGAAGTCGGACTTCGTGAACCTGAACTGGTTCACGTTCGGCCCCGCGAAGGGCACGTCGCCCAGCGCGTCGGCCACGCCGAGCACATCGGCCGCCCCTTCGGCCACGCCGAGTTCCACCGCGTCAGCGTCTGCGTCCCCGTCGACGTCCGTCCCGCCGAGCCCGCCGGCCGGCGGCTGGGTGCCCGTCGACCAGGCACAGTGGAGCAAGGAACTGGCCGCCTTCAACGCCATGAAGCCGAAGGCGGTGCCGCCGGGCACCACCCGGGTGCCGGAATTCCACACCGACTGCGGTGTCGCGAACTCGGCCTCGGACGATCCGATCGTCCTGCCTGGTCTCGCTGGCGCCTCGCACATGCACACCTTCTTCGGCCCGAAGATCGACGCCTTCACCACGACGGACAAATTGTTCGACGCGGCGAACACCTGCAACGCCCCCGGCGACAAGAGCGCCTACTGGACCCCGGAGCTGCGCAAGGACGGCAAGGCGGTGCCGATCAAGAGCATGCGCATCTACTACGGCTCGCGGGTCAAGGACCCGTCGACCGTCAAGCCCTTCCCGCCGGGCCTGAGGGTGGTCGAAGGTGACGCCAAGCGGCAGGTGGACACCCCGAAGAACGCCGGTAGCAACCAATTCTGGTGCGCTGGCAGCGCGGAGATCGGCCGCAGCGCCGACGGCAACTGGCCGAAGTGCGCCCCCGGCGGCAACCTGATCTTCCAGCTCGTGTTCAAGGACTGCTGGGACGGCAAGAACATCGACTCACCCGATCACAAGTCGCACATGGGCGACCCGGTGAACGGCGTCTGCACCGGCAAGTACCCGGTGGCCGTTCCGGATCTCTCCTTCATGGTCAACTACGAGTCGCTGGGCGGTGACGGCCTCAGCCTCTCCTCCGGCAAGCCGTCATCCATGCACGGCGACTTCATGAACGCCTGGGAACCGGAGCGTCTCGGCGACCTGGTGAAGTCCTGCCTCAACCAGAACGCCAAGTGCGGCGTCGACACGACGTTCGCCGGCGGCTGACCACCGCCTGCGATGCGACGGCCCCCACCCTCAGGCGTGGGGGCCGTCCGTCACCGCACCCGGTGCGACCGGGTCACGAGGTTCAGATGACCAGTGTGAATCCCGCCGCCTTGCACGCGGCGGAGATGTCCTTGCCGGCCTTCTCGAAGGCCGGGTTGTCGGCGGCGGTAGCCGGGTCCGCCGCAGCCGCGGCCTTGGCCGCCTCCGCGCCGAACGCCCGCAGGGCCGTGGCCACCTTGCCGTCGCCGGTCGAGGCGACCACGGCGATCTTCTTGTCCAGGTCGTTCAGGATCTTCTGGTAATCCGCCGCCGACGCCTCGCCGGTCGTGGCGACCTTCACCAGCTCGGCCTTCATCTCGTCGCTGACCTTCTTCGCCGACTCGCAGAGTTCCTTGTCGCTCGCGGCACCCGCCGCGGGCGACGAGGCCGGCGTGGCGGCAGCGGAGGTGGCCACCGCGGACGGGGCTGCGGAGGTGGCAGCGGGCGTGGTGGATCCGGCGGTCGTCGCCTTGTCGGCGTCGCCACAGGCGGCGAGGGTCGTCGAAACGGCAAGGATCAACATGGCGGAGGCAAGGCGGGAAGATTTCACGGACGCGGACGATAGCCGAAGTCCAAACGATGATCAATTCGCTCGGCGATCCGCCACTCCGCGTGCTGTCAGCGGCGATGTCACCGTCGCCCACTGGTCACCACACGGTAACCACCAATGTGGACGGAAGCTGGTAGGAAGAGGCGAGTTGCCTCACCTCAGGGAGATGATCGTGGCACGTTCGCACCTGTCCCGTCGTTCGCTGCTGACCGCCGGTGGCGCCGCCGCCGTGGCCCTCGGCGCGGCCGCAGCCAGCCCGTCCGCCGCCTCCGCCGCGCCAGCGGAAAGCCCGGTCGACACGCCGACGGAGGCGCTGCGTCGGCTACAGGCCGGCAACCGGCGGTTCACCTCAGGCCGCGGCCGGCACCCGCACCAGGGCCTGTCCGACCTGCACCGGCTCGCCGCCGGCCAGCACCCGTTCGCCATCACCGTCGGCTGCGCGGACTCCCGGGTGGCCCCCGAGGTGCTCTTCGACCAGGGGCTGGGCGACCTGTTCGACAACCGGGTGGCCGGCAACATCGTCGACGACCTGCTGCTCGGCAGCGTCGAGTTCGCAGTGGAGGAGTTCGGCAGCCTGCTGATCGTCGTCCTCGGCCACGAACGCTGCGGCGCGATCACCGCCACCATCGACGCCATCCACAGCGGCGGTACGGCGCCCGGGCACATCGGCACCATCGTGGACGCCTTGCGCCCGATCGTCGAGCCGGTGCTGGACCAGCCCGGCGACCCCGTGGAGAACGGGGTGCGCGCCAACATCGCCGCCCAGGTGGAGGCGCTCAGCGCACGCAGCACCATCATCGCCGAGAAGGTGCACGAGGGCGCGCTGCGGGTGGTGGGTGCCCGCTACGACCTGGACAACGGGCGGGTTTCCCTGGTCGCCTGAAACCGTCACCCGATCCTGGGCCACGCGGACGGCGACGCTGGTCGGTCATCCACTGCCGCCGACCAGCGCCGCCGGTCGCGTCGCGGCCGAGGGTACGGCGGTAGTAGGACCATCCGGCCAGTGGCAACGCGATCGTCCAGGCCAACAGGAGTGGGAGACCGATCAGGACGCCGGTCGGGGTGAAGATGTCCTGCTCGCCGGGCTCCCTCAGGTCCGCCGCGAACTGCCAGGGCAGGGTCGCCGAGTAGCCGATCATCAGGGCGGATCCCAGCACGGTTGGCGTCAGCGGCAACCACTGTGGCACCCGACGTCCGCGCAGCCACGGTACCCACTGGGGGAAGACCACGCCCCAGTCCTTGATGAGCCCCAGCGCCAGTACGCCGCCGAGCCCGGCGAGGACGCACAGCAGGCCCAGGTAGAACGCGCCGGGCGGCAGGCCCAGGAAACCGTCGACCGGGTGGTCCCCTACCCCGGGCCCGCGACCGTGGTACCACTCGCGGAACGGACCGGGATGGGCGAACAGCGGGATGCCGAGGATCCATGGCACGTGCAGTGGGATGAAGCCCAGTACGGGGGCCATCCACGCCACGTGCCCGGCTCGGCGGGCCCAGGACGGCGGCGGTGGGGCGGGCATGGCGTTCGTGTGCGGTGTTCGAGTCACGGCGTCGTCTCCATCAGCGGCGGGCGTTGGCACATCCGAGATCACCGTCGCCGAACGGCGCGGCGAGCGGATCGCCGCGCGGAGGGACTCGTCTCCCCCGCCGTAGGGATGGCGCCTTTTCGTCACGACGGTGCGTGTGACGAAAGCACTTCCCGGCAGCGGGCCGCGCTCCGGAGGCTGGACACCATGAATGTGACCCGGCTCGACCCACCGGGCGACGGCCACCCACAGCCCTCGCCCGGGGACACCCTCGCCCGCATCACCGTCGTGGACGCACTGCGCGGATGCGCGCTGCTGCTCATCCTGCTGGTGAACATCGCGTTCTTCAGCTCCGGCTACGACTTCCACCTGGTCGACGACCCGACGCACGGCGCGGCGGACGTGCTGATCGCCGGCGCGGTGGAGCTGTTCTTCGCGATGAAGGCCTACCTGCTGTTCGCCTTCCTGTTCGGTTACAGCTTCACCCTGCAACTCGACTCCGCGGCTCGACGCGGAGCGGCGTTCCGCCCGGCGTTCCTGCGCCGGCTCTCCGGGTTGTTCGTTCTCGGCGTGCTGCACGCGGTGTTGCTGTTCCACGGCGACATCCTCACCACGTACGCGCTGCTCGGTCTCGTGCTCCTCGCGGTCCGGCGGATCGAGCCCCGCACCGCGCTGATCGCGTCGGCAACCATCATCGGCGGCATCGCCGTGGTGGTCGGGGTCGCCGCGGTCCTCGGCGCCACACTGGTTCCGGACGAGGCCGCCGCGCTCGGCGCCGGTGCGCGTTCCACGCTGTCTCTGGGCGGCGGCTTCGACGATGTCGTCCTGGAGCATCTTCGGTCGATGCCGGCGATGATCGGTGGCCTCGCCGTGCAGGGGCCGCTGGCGTTCGCGGCGTTCCTCGTCGGCCTCGCCGCCGGCAAGCAGCGGCTCCTCGCCACCCTGCCCGCCCATCACGACCTGCTGCGCCGGTGCGAGAAGGTGGGGTACCCGATCGGTCTGGCCGGCGCGGTCGTGTTCGCGGTCGGTGGTTCCACCGCGAACCTGACCGGACTGATGGTCAGCATCGTCACCGCGCCGTTCCTGGCCGCCGCCTACGCCGCGACCCTGCTGCGCCTGTTCACGCGGCGGCCGCGCCTCGCGGACGCGTTCGCGCCCGCCGGGCGGATGGCCCTGACCAACTACCTGGCCCAGTCGCTGGTCTGCGTGCTCGTCTTCACCGGCCTCGGGTGGGGCCTGGTCGGCCGCACCTCGCCGGCACAGACACTGCTGATCGCACTGGTGATCTTCGCGGGGCAGCTGGTGGTCAGCGCGTGGTGGCTACGGCGGTTCCGGTACGGCCCCGTCGAATGGGCGCTGCGCGCCTGGACCCACCGGGCGCGCCGCCCCAACTAGGGTGCTGACATGGTCGATCGGCACCAGGTGATGAACTTCCGGGTCCGGGCCCAGCAGCTCGACCGCGACGAGGGCACAATCGCCGACACCGCCGTCCTGGACCTCGGGGTGCAGAACACCGGTCCGGACGGCGCGCGGTGGGCGCTGGCGGTACGCGGGGTCGACGTGACCGCGTTGTCCGACACCGATCTGGTCCTGCTGTGGACGGTGCGGGGCGCTCCCCACCTCTACCGCCGGGCCGACGTTGCGAAGGTGGCGGCGGCGGTCGAACCCAACTCCTCGGCCGACGCGGGCAAGCGCATCTACGACGCCGCGAAACCGTTGAGGGCCGCCGGCATCGACACCCTCGCGGCCCTGGACGAGATCGCCGACCGGATGCGTGCCATCGTCAGCACGCCCACGGTCAAGGGGGACGTCTCCGGCCGCCTGGCCACCATGCTGCCCGAGCCCTATCTGCGGTTCTGCCGGCCCTGCGACGCCACGCACCTCTACGAGATGCCGTTCCGGCTCGCCGCCGTACGGGCCGGAGTGGAGCTGCAGCTCGACACCTCACCCCCGGTCCTGCGGCGCATCACCGGGTTCAGGAAGGCAGCCACGGCGGGTGACCGCTTCGACCTCATCCGCGCCTATCTTCGCCTGCTCGGTCCGGCCACCCCGAAACAGGTCGCCGACTACCTCGACTCCCCCGTGAAGGACGTGAAGGCGCACTGGCCCGACGACGTGATCGAGGTGACGGTCGACCGTGAGGTGCGCTCACTACTGGCCGCCGACGAGGAGGCGCTGGAGTCCGCCGACGGCACTGTCACCCGGCTGCTCGGCCCGTTCGATCTGTTCCTCCAGGCCAAGGACCGGGCGACGCTGGTGCCGGACGCCACCCACGCCAAGGAGCTGTGGCCGGTGTTGGGTCGCCCCGGCGCCGTCCTGGTCGACGGCGAGCTGGTGGGCACCTGGCGGCCCCGCAAGTCCGGCAGGACGTTCACCGTCGCCGTCCAGCCGTGGCAGCGACTGTCGGACGCCACGCGCAGGGCCATCACCGCGCAGGCCGAACGCCTCGCCGCGTACCGCTCCGTCTCCCTCAGCGGCGTCGACTTCGGCAGCTAGTCGGCTACTCGCTCCACCGTCCACGCGATGGCGGGCGAGTGCACCCGAGCGCAGACGGGCTCACCGGCGGCGTCGGTCAACCCGACCCGGCCGACCAGCGTCCCGTTGCCCTCGTGGGCAGCGCGCAGCAGCTCGGTCGGCACGTCGGTGAACATCAACTTCGCTCGTCGGAACATGGCGAAGCCGTCAGGGGTCACCGCGCCCCAGCTCAGATAGAGAAACCGCGCCCCGGGGCGGCCGTGCACCCAGGGGCCACCGACGTCGAGCGCACCGTCGACCTCACGGCTGGACACCTCGAAGGACCAGGTGGCGCTGGCCGCGTCGGCCGGGACCTGATCGACCACCTCGGCCTTGCGCTGAACCCCGACGTGTACGTTGCCCCGCCGCAGCGCGTCGGCCTCCGCACCGGGACGCTGACCTGGGAGATCGCTGCCGTCGATCCGGATCCGCATGGCACCGACTCTAGTTAGTCGGCCGGTTGCCCGGCGGTGTCGTCCTCGCCGTACTCGCCGCGGATGGGCAGGTAGTAGGCGGGCAGGAACCCGGCGATGATGGCGACGCCGGCGATCGGCACGAACGCGCCGACGAGGATGCCGGAGCCGATCCAGACCAGCGCGAGCGCGAACCGGCGACCGATGGCCCGCGCACCGATGGGACCGAGGCCGGGGTCCAGCAGTCTGGCCCGCCGAAGGTGCGCCCACACGATGTTGAAGAGAGCCGCCGCCGTCCACAGTGTGCCGCCGTAGACGACGACCGACGCGCGCAGCCCCTGCTCCGCGCGCAACGCGTCGGCGAGCAGCGACGTGGAGAACGGCAGGAACGCGATGACCATCAGGAGCAACGTGTTGAGGAACAGGACCCCTCGGTCGACGTGCCGGACGCGGTCGAACATGACGTGGTGATTCACCCACACCTGCCCGATGAGCAGGAAGCTCAACGCGTAGGCCAGGTACGACGGCCACAGCGCACCGAGCCCCTGAACGAGGCGCTCGAAGTCGTCGGGCGGTTGGATCTCCAGCACGAGGAGCGTCACGGCGATCGCGAAGACACCGTCGCTGAAGGCCAGCAACCGGCCCGGACTACGGGTGAGCCGTAAAGTTTCCCTTTTTGGGAGGCACGTAGCGAATTATGCAATAAATCAGCTTCCGTCATTGACGGAGCGACGCCAGAACTGGCGTGGCGCAAAACCTTCACGTCGCAGCCAGTGCTCGGTGTAGACGATCCGCTCCGCCTCGACGACCACGAGTGTGTCCTCGGGTGGCTCGGACAGCGCCCGCCCCTGCTCGGCGTGCTCGTTCTCCCACCGAACCGCTTCCCAGTAGTGCGCGCGGTCCGGATGCTGCGGCGCAAGCACTCTGGCCGTCCCGAACAGTTGGGCGCCGCGACTGCTGGCCAACCCGACCAGCGGCGCGAAGATGCCGATGGACACGCGCGGGTCGGCGGCGATGTTGCGGATCTTCGGAGACCGTGGCGCGGCGGTGAAGAGCACCGCGAAGCCGAGCGGGTAGTACCGCACCGGGGTGGCCAACGGCCCGTCCGGCCCTGTGGTCGCGAGCACGCACATGTTCTGCGACGACAACAGGTTGAGCAGGCGCTCCTCAAGCCGTTCACGATCGAGCCGCTTGGCTGGTGTGGGCTCCGACAGCCAGGGATTCGTCAACGGCATACGACGTCCTCGATCATGGCGAGCACCTTAACCCGCGTGACCCGCCGTCAAGATCGGCAGGTCACGCCGTACGCCGTTCTGCGCAGGTAGGTCTCGGCCAACTGGCGAAGGTGTGTTCCTCCAGCAGGGCGATGCTCCCGGGCGTGTGGCCGACAGCAGTTCGTTGACGTGCGGTTCCGAGACCCGGACGACGTCGCCGTCCACCTCGACCCGCGTGTACCAGTCGACCATGACCGAGAGTGTGCCAGCGCGGAGATGCCTCTTCTATCCCTGACCGACGGCCTGAGCGATGGCGAGGGTGTGCTGGTACTCGCGCCAGTGGGCCAGTTTGCCGCCCCGGGTCCGCAGCACCCCGATGAACGGCGCCGAGGCGGTCAGCCCGGTCGCCGTGTGGGTGCCAACCAGTTCGTATTCGACCACGATCACCTCGGGATCAGCGGTCTCGTGCAGGACCACGTTGCGACAGTCGTCGAACCGGACCGGGAACATCGCCCTGCCGGCCTGCGTGTGTTCAAGGACCTGCTGCTTCCCTTCGATACGGGTAGGGCGGCCGGGTGCGGCAAACGGCGTCTCGAGCACCACGTCGTCGGCGAGCGAGTCGGCCTCGTAGGTGGGCAGGTTCGCGAGCCACCGGGCGCGCATGCTGTCGAAGATCTCGCTTGGTGTCACGTCGTCCTCCTGGATAATGAGTCATGACTCGACTTATCCGTACGAGAATAATGAGTGGAGACTCACTTTGATAGAGGGTTCGCCGCTTCGTGCCGACGCGCAGCGCAACCGGGCGCGCATCCTCGACGCCGCCGAGGCGATCTTCGCCGAGTTCGGTACCCGTGCGTCCACCGAGGAGGTGGCCCGCAGGGCCGGCGTTGCCATCGGTACGGTCTTTCGGCACTTCCCCACCAAGGACGACCTGCTCGCCGCGATCATGAAGCGACTGCTCGCGCAACTCGTCGAGGAGGCCGCAAAACATGACCTCTTCACGTTCTTCACCCACCTGGTGGCGCAGGCCGCCGCGAAGAAGACCGTCGTCGACCTGCTCGCCGGGTCCGGGGTGGACATCCGGCTTCCCGACGCGGTGAGTCACCTGGAGGAGGCGGTGGGCAGGCTGCTGGAGCGGGCGCGAGCCGCCGGAGCCGTCGCCGACTCGGTACGGCTACCCGAGACGATGGCGCTCCTTACCAGCCTGTGCCAGGGCGCTCTGCACGGTGGGTGGGACCAGCAGTTGCAAGCCCGAACACTCACGGTCGTCTTCGCCGGCCTGGAGCGCGACTGACCACAGCAGGCGGGGCCAGCACCGCTCCGGCACGAGGGCCGGGAACGCCCGAACCGCCAATCCCGACGAGTACGACATGAAAGACTCGCCCGGCTGGCGGAAGGGGCGGGGGTGCAACCAACCTGGCTCGTGGCGCTCTCCTGGGCTTCGCTCGCGGTCGGCGTCGTCAGCTTCACGGTAGTGCTGGCCGACACCTATCTGCGCGGGCACCGTCAGCCGGTCCGGGTCATGGAGATCGTCTGGTTGGTGACCGTCCTCTACATCGGCCCGGCCGCCGTCCGCCTCTACTGGAACTGGGGCCGGCCCGAGGCGTTCTCTCGACGGCGGCAGGAGGGGCAACCGCAACGGCCCCGTCGGGGCATCGTCGTGACCCACGTGTCCCGCTGTGGCGCGCACTGCGCTCTCGGGTTCATCGTCGCCGAGATCGCCCTGTACGCCGTGAGATTCGACCCGGCCGAGGACCCGCTGTGGGTCGACTACGCCGGCGACTACCTGATGGCGGTGACGATCGCCGTGCTCTTCCGGTACTTCGCCGGGCCCGGTCGCAGCCTCGGAAAGGTCTGGCACGCGCTGTCGAACGTCGGCAGGATCGAGCTGCTGACCATCACCGCGTTCGAGGTGGCGCTGTTCGCGTGGCTGACGCTCGCCCATCGGGTGGTCCTGCCGGAGCCACCCCTGCGACCCGACAGCGCCACGTTCTGGTTCGCCGGTCAGCTCGGGCTGATAGCTGGATTCATAGCGGCCTGGCCCACCGCCTCCTGGCAGCTCGGCCGAGGGCTGAAAATCGAGCAGCGCCGACTTTCCTACGACTGAGCGGGGGTCCGATCCTACGACTGGGAGGGAGCCCGGTCGCCCGGTCGGTCGCCGCCAAAAACAAACGGCAAGGAGACCACTCTCCCTGCCACTTCTAACGTATACCGCACCTGGGGGCTTGCGGCAAGACCCCGGTCGTGGCGCAGAATCGGCGGCCGGACCAGCACAAACGAGGTAACGGGGGCGCGACGTGGGTGTGTTGTCGATGGACGGGGACCGCAGCGACCGGGCACCACTGTTGGATCTTCGAGAGGTCGACGAGAAGCAGGTGTCGGTGGTTGGCGGCAAGGCCGCGCACCTGGGCGCGCTGTCCCGGATCGACGGCATCCGGGTGCCGGCGGGGTTCTGCGTGACGACGGCGGCCTTCCGGAACGTCATGGCGCAGACGCCGTCGATCGACGATCGGCTCGATCAGCTGTCGCGGTTGAGCCCGGACGACCGGGAGGCGATCAGCACGCTCAGCGCGGAGATCCGCCGCAGCGTCGAGGAGACACCGGTTCCGGGCGACCTGGCCGCCACGATCACCGGCGCGCTCGCCCGGTTCGGCGAGCAGGGCGCCTACGCCGTACGGTCCAGCGCGACGGCGGAGGACACGCCCACCGCGTCCTTCGCCGGCCAGCAGGACACCTACCTGAACGTGGTGGGGCCGGAGGCGGTCCTGCGGCACGTCAGCCGGTGCTGGGCGTCACTGTTCACCGAGCGGGCCGTCATCTACCGCCTGCGCAACGGCATCGACCACCGCACCGTTCAGATGGCTGTCGTCGTACAGCGGATGGTTCTTCCGGATGCCTCCGGCATCCTGTTCACGGCGGACCCGGTGACGGGCGACCGGAAGGTCGCGACGGTGGACGCCAGCTTCGGCCTCGGCGAGGCCCTGGTGTCCGGTCTGGTGAACCCGGACGTCTTCACTGTGCGCGACGGTGAGGTGGTCGCCAGCACGGTCGCCGCGAAAGAGCGTGCCGTCACCGCCCTGCCCGGCGGCGGAACGCGGGAAGTGGCGATCGCCCCCCAGCGGCAGGAGCAGCCGGCGCTGACGCAGGCTCAGGCGCTGCGGCTGGTGCGGCTCGGGCGACGGATCGAGGCGCACTTCGGCCGCCCGCAGGACATCGAATGGTGCCTGGTCGACGACGACTTCCAGATCGTGCAGAGCCGGCCGATCACGACGCTGTTCCCCGTCCCGGCGGCCGACGACCAGGAGAACCACGTCTACCTCTCGGTCGGTCACCAGCAGATGATGACCGACGCCATGCGGCCGTTGGGGCTCTCCATGTGGCAGCTGACCGCCATGGCCCGGATGGTGGCGGCCGGCGGGAGGTTGTTCGTCGACGCCACCCGGCTGTTGGCCTCCCCCACCAGCCGCGCCGGCTTTCTGAAGATGGCGGGGCGCGACGATCCGCTGATGCGCGACGCGTTGGAGACCCTGCTCGACCGCCGGGACTTCGTTGCGACGCTGCCGGACCAGGCCGGTCCGGGTGGGCCGACGACCGGCGGCCCGTCCACCTCGGGCAAGGCCGACCCGACGATCGTGACCGAGCTGATCGAGCGCAGCGAGGCGTCCATCGCCGCCCTGCGACGCGACATCGCGACGGTGACCGGTACGGCGCTGTTCGACTTCCTGCATGAGGCGTTCCAGGAGCACAAGCGGGTCCTCAGTGATCCGTTGAACATGCGGGCGATCATGGCGGGCATGGAGGCCACCTGGTGGCTCAACGACCGGCTGCACGAGTGGCTGGGCGAGAAGAACGCCGCGGACACCCTCACCCTCTCCGCCCCCGGCAACGTCACGTCGGAGATGGGGCTGGCGCTGCTCGACGTCGCCGACGTGATCCGCCCGTATCCGGAGGTGGTGGCGTTCCTTCAGGACGTCGCGCACGACGACTTCCTCGACGAGCTGCCGAAGGTCGCGGGCGGGGCCGAGGCGCGCGCCGCCATCGAGGCGTACCTCGATCGCTACGGAATGCGCTGCGTCGGCGAGATCGACATCACCAGGCCACGGTGGAGCGAACGCCCCGCCACGCTCGTGCCCGTACTCCTCGACAACGTCAAGCTCTTCGAGCCGGGCGCTGCCCGGCGGCGCTTCGAGCAGGGCCAACAGCGGGCGCGGCAGCAGGCGCACGAGGTGTTGACGCGCCTGCGGGCGCTGCCGGACGGGCAGCAGAAGGCCGACGAGACCGCGCGGATGATCGACCGGGTGCGGGCCTTCATCGGCTATCGGGAGTACCCGAAGTACGACATCGTCAGCCGCTACTTCCTGTACAAGCAGGCACTGCTGGCGGAGGCCGAGCGGCTGGTGCACGCCGGGGTGCTCGCCGAGCCGGAGGACGTCTTCTACCTCACGTTCCAGGAGTTCCACGAGGTGGTCCGCACACACCGGGTGGACGCCGCGCTGATCCGGCAGCGTCGCGACGAGTTCCGGGCGCAGCAGGCGCTCACCCCGCCCCGGGTGCTGACCTCCGACGGCGAGGTCATCACCGGCGCGTACCGACGCGACGACCTGCCGGCCGGTGCCCTGGCCGGTGTGCCGGTGTCCGCCGGGACTGTCGAGGGACGTGCCCGCGTCATCCTGGACATGGCGCAGGCCGACCTCGAAGCGGGTGACATCCTCGTCACGGCCCACACGGACCCGAGCTGGACGCCGCTGTTCGTCGGCATCGCCGGCCTGGTCACGGAGGTGGGCGGGTTGATGACGCACGGCGCGGTGATCGCGAGGGAGTATGGCCTGCCGGCTGTCGTCAGCGTGCTCGACGCCACCCGGCTGATTCGCGATGGGCAGCGGATCCGCGTGCACGGCAGTGACGGGTATGTCGAGATCCTGCCCTGACCGACGGCACCCGCAGGAGGAGTGACATGGCGTTCCCGGTCCGGCGTCTGGCGACAGTGGTGGCCACGGCGGTGACAGTGGTGTCGCTGGCGGGGTGCGGCGGCGGCAACCGCGACTCCACCGAGGCGCGGACGACGCCGAGCCCGGAGGTGACCCTCGCACCGTCGCCGGCCGCCGATCAGGAGTTCCCTCGGCTGGAGGAGCAGTTCGGGGCGCGGCTGGGGATCTACGCCGTCGACACGGGCACCGGTCGCACCGTGGAGTACCGCGCCGACGAGCGGTTCGCGTACGCCTCGACGTGGAAGGCCCTCGCTGCCGCCCAGGTGCTCGACGGCACCACCGACGCCCAGTTGGACCGGGTGGTGCGGTACCCGGCTCGGGACCTGGTGGCGCACTCCCCTGTCACCGAGAAGCACGTCGGCGAGGGCATGAGCCTGCGCGCCCTCGCCGACGCCGCCGTGCGCTACAGCGACAACACGGCCGGCAACCTGCTGCTGCGCCACCTCGGCGGGCCGGCGGGGTTCGAGTCGAAGCTGCGCGCGCTCGGCGACACGGTCACCGAGGCGGCCCGCTACGAGACCGCGCTGAACGAGGGAACACCGGGCGACAAGCGGGACACCAGCACCGCGCGGGCCCTGGCCGGCGACCTGCGGGCGTACACAGTGGGGGTTGCTTTGGAACCGGCGGACCGCGACGTGCTGCGCGGCTGGCTGCGGGGCAACACCACCGGCACGGCGCTGGTCCGCGCCGGGGTGCCGGCCCGCTGGGGGGTCGGG
>NZ_JBEZEH010000088.1:0-26008 GCF_040648775.1 Micromonospora sp. NPDC049089 | reverse complement strand
GATCAAGCCTGACCGCCCGGAGTGGTCGGGCTCCCCGGAAACCCTGACTTCCACGACCTCCGCCCGTCCGGCACCCGACGGGCCGTCGTTGGCCGCCGTCCCTCCGTCGCTCGCCGAACGCGTCCGCTTCACAGCCATCGAGTACGCGCCCCGCCCGGAGAACCTGTCCGGAGAGATCAACTGGACGTCTGAGATCCCTGCCGGGATCACGGGAGTGCTGCTCGCCACCGAGTGGCTGGACAACGTCCCCCTCGACGTGGCAGTGCAATCCGAAGATGGCTGGCGATACGTGCTGGTCGACCCGGAGAGTGGTGCCGAATCGATTGGTGAGCTGGTCAGCCCGGCTGATCTCGACTGGCTCACGACCTGGTGGCCCAGCCCCACAACCTCGTCAAGTACGGACGGCGCTCCGAACCCTGGGTTGACCTCGACTGATGCCACCAGCGAGAACGAGTCGGGTTTCCGGGCCGAGATCGGCAGAAGCAGAGACGAGGCGTGGGCCAACGCCGTGCAGAAGATCGAGCGGGGCCTGGCCGTCGCTGTGGACTACGGGCACCTGAGCGGCGACCGACCTGTGGACGGGACGTTGACCGGGTACCGGGGTGGGCGACAGGTGCCTCCGGTGCCCGACGGGTCGAGTGACGTCACGGCGCACGTGGCCATGGACTCGGTCGCCTCCGCTGGTGCGGCGGTCGCCCGGTGCGCGTACTCCCTGGTCTTGCAGCGGGAGGCGCTGCGGGCGCTCGGGGCCGACGGCGGGCGACCACCGCTCAGCCTGGCCGGCACCGACCCGGTCGGCTACGTGCGGGCGCTGGCCGCCGCGTCGACGGTGGCCGAGCTGACCGACCCGGCCGGGCTCGGTGGGCACTGGTGGTTGCGCCAGCCGGTCGGCATCCCGCTCGGGTCGGCCGTGGCACGATGACGGGCATGACCACCGACGCCGGGGACCTCCGCGAACTGACCGTCGGCACCGGGGCCGGGCTGATCCCCGGCACCGGTGATCAGCAACTCGGCACCGACATGGTGCTGAACATCGGTCCGCAGCACCCCTCCACCCACGGTGTGCTGCGGTTGAAGCTGGTGCTCGACGGCGAGCGGGTGGTCGCCTGTGAACCGATCGTCGGTTACATGCACCGGGGCGCGGAGAAGCTCTTCGAGGTGCGTGACTACCGGCAGATCATCGTGCTGGCCAACCGGCACGACTGGCTCTCGGCGTTCTCCAACGAGCTGGGCGTGGTGCTCGCTGTCGAACGCCTGATGGGCATGGAGGTGCCGGAGCGGGCCACCTGGCTGCGGATGGCCCTGGCGGAGCTGAACCGGGTGCTGAACCACCTGATGTTCCTCGGCTCGTACCCGTTGGAGATCGGGGCGATTACGCCGATCTTCTACGCCTTCCGGGAACGCGAAACCATCCAGGCGGTGATGGAGGAGGTCTCCGGTGGCCGGATCCACTACATGTTCAACCGGGTGGGTGGCCTGAAGGAAGAGGTCCCGTACGGGTGGACCGGGCGGGCCCGCGCGGCGATCGGCGAGGTACGCCGCCGGTTGCCCGACCTGGACCACCTGATCCGGCGTAACGAGATCTTCCTGGCCCGCACCGTCGGCGTGGGCGTGCTGTCCGCCGCGGACGCCGCCGCGTTCGGCGCGTCCGGGCCGGTGGCCCGCGCGTCCGGGCTCGACCTGGACCTGCGCCGCGACGACCCCTACCTGGCCTACGACGAGCTGGACGTGCCGGTGGTCACCAAGACCGCCGGCGACTGCCACGCCCGCTTCGAGGTACTGCTCGACCAGGTGTACGCGTCACTGGACCTCGCCGAGCAGTGCCTCGACCGGGTGGACCGGCTGACCGGGCCGATCAACACCCGGCTGCCGAAGGTGCTCAAGGCGCCGGAGGGGCACACGTACGCCTGGACGGAGAACCCGCTCGGCATCAACGGCTACTACCTGGTGTCGCGGGGTGAGAAGACGCCGTGGCGGTTGAAGCTGCGCACCGCCTCGTACGCGAACGTGCAGGCGTTGGCCACCCTGCTTCCCGGCTGCCTGGTCCCCGACCTGATCGCGATCCTCGGCTCGATGTTCTTCGTGGTCGGCGACATCGACAAGTGACCGGAGCGGCCTGACCGTCACCGCCAGCGGTCGGTGGGCGGCGCGCCCCCGGCACGCGGCACGTCGTCCTGCGGCGGGTAGCCGTAACGCTCGTCGACCCGCCGCCGGCCGGTCCGTTCGGGCGCGGGTTCCGCCTGGTGGCCGCGTTGGCGCGGTGGACGCCACTCGTCCGGCATCGGCACACCGCCCACCGGCAGCGCCGGCCTTTCCGGCTCGGCCCGCCGACCACCGTCGTGGCGGCGCGGTTCCTCGTAGCGGCCGGCGTCCTCGTAGCGGCCGGCGTCCTCGTGACGGCGCGGCTCCTCGTAGCGGCCGGCGTCCTCGTGACGGCGCGGCTCCTCGTGACGGACGGCGGCCCAGCGGTCGGCCACCCGGTACTCGGTGCCGCTGGCGTCGGCGTGCACCTCGGCCCGACGTTCGCCGACGTGCAGCTCTCGACCGTTCTCGTCGTCGCGGACGGCAGCCCACCGGTCACCGGCCCGCAGCTGAGACCAGTACTCGCCGGTGTCGTCGGCTCGCAACGGCGGCCCGGCCTGCGGCGCCGGGGCTCCCGCCCGGTCGCGCTGCTCCGACCAGCCCCGATCGTCCGGGCTGTCCCAGGATTCCGCCGCCGGCCTCTCCGGGCTGCGGTGTGACCGGGCCGGCGGGGCCGGCTCGTCGGGCTGGGCGTACGCGTCGCGCCGATCCGTCCACTCCGGTTCGTCGCGGCGGCCCGTCCAGCCCGTCTCGTCGCCGTACCCGGCTCGGGGGTGTTGCTCCGGCTCGCTCCTCGCCCGGCCGGCAGGGCGTGAGGGCTGATCGGCGTCGCGGCCCCGGGTCCACTCCTGAGCGGGAGGGGTCCACTGGCCGGCGTACCCGCCGCCGTAGCGCCCGGCCGGCTCGGCCGGGCCGCCGTCCACCACTGTGTGCCGGGTGGTGACGTGCACGGTCTCGGTGTGCCGGACCACTCCACCCGGCCGGTGTGCCGCCTCGGGTCGGTCGTGCTCCCGGGGGCGAGCTGAGCCGTACGCGGTGGCGGCCGGTCGTTCCCCGCCGTACATGCCGGCGGCAGGCTTCTCGGGGGCCTCCCGGGCGTACGCCGGCTCGTCGTCGTCCGGGTGCCCGGGGCGTCCCCACCGAGGCGCGTCGTCGGGGCCGGAAACCCGGGCGCGGCCGGCCGGCGCGTCGGCTCGGTTACGGGCCACCGGCGTGTCGTCCACCGGCGGCTCGACGGCAGCCACCCGGGCCCGTGCGACGCCCGCCGGCTCGACGGCGGGGGCGGCACCGGCGAGGGCAGCACCACTGGCGTCGAGACGGCGGCGCACCGCAGCGATCCCCTCATGGGCCCGTTGCGCCTGGTCGAGTGCCTGGTTACCGCGCTGGGCGGCGGCCACGATCTCGCCGCGCAACTCCCGACGCAGCTCCTCGATCTCGTCCAGCAACTCGTCGGTCCGTGCCGAGGCGCCCTCGTTGTCGGGCCGCAAGGCGATGGAGAGGCCGATCAGCACCACCGCGAGGATGGCGAGCACAGCAGCGAAACGCAACGGGCCATTGCCGTCGGCCACCAGCAGGATCAGCGCCGCCACCGGCGCGAGAGCGACGCCCGCCCAGAAGAGCATGGTCAGCAGCGTTGGTTGACGCCGGGCGTCAGAGGTGGCCGGGGCTGGCATGGATGTGCAGCCTACCCACGACATCCAGCGGAGGGAACGGGGTCCCCGGACGCGCAGACGCCCCCGCCCGGTCGGGGCGGGGGCGTCCTCAGCACCTGCGGAAAGGGCTCAGCTGGTGGCGAAGGCGCCATCCGACGAGAAGATCAGACCCACGCTGATCGAACCGTCGCGGAGCCCGCTCTTGGTCAGCGGCCCGCCCTGGTCCAGGGAGGAGAACTTGCCGACCGACAGCCCGTAGGTCTTCTCCAGGCCCGGCTTGCAGAACGGACGCTGCTCGCACTCCGGCGGGCCACCCAGCACTGTCGCGCTGCCGGAGCACTTCGCCGCCAACTCGGAGAGGGTCCGCACGCCGTACTTGTCGGCGAAGGCCTGGGTCACCGCGAAGGCATTCTGGTCCTGTGCGGCGGCCGGGGTGCCGAAGGTGAGGCCGGCCTTGTCGCCCTCGGTCTTCAGCGCGGTCACCGTCGTGTTGATGTCCGGCGAGGAGATCGGCTGGGCGTTCTGGCCGTTGGCCTTGGTGTTGAGGAACTCGGCCATCGTCGCCGCGTACTCCGGGACGACCTGGATCTCGCCCTTCTCCAGAGCCGGCGCGTAGAGCTCCCGGTTGCCGATCTGCTGCACCTTGACCTGGTAGCCGGCGGCGCTGAGCGCGATCCGGTACAGCTCACCCAGAATTTGACTCTCGGCGAAGTTGCCGGCGCCCACAGTGATGTCGCCACCCGGGCCCTTGGCGATGCCAGCGGTGAGGTTGTTCGCGCTGGCGAACTCCTCGGCCGCCACCTTGGGGGTCTTGCGGTCCTCGTTGACGGCCTTGTTGAGCTGGATCAGCTTCGGGGTGTCGAGTGCTGCGGAGACCTTGTCCAGTGCGGCGATCAGCTGCGGGTTGGCCGCCTTGCTGTTGACCGCCGGGATGACGTTGTCGGAGTTCTGGAGCTTCTTGTCGTCCTGCAGAGCGATGAGCTGCTGGCCGGCGACCGGGGCGCACCCGGCGCCGGAGGCGCTCGTCTGGGGTGCGTCGGTGCCGGACGAGCCGGCGTCACCGCAGCCGGTGAGCAGTGCTGCCCCGGCGACGGCGCTGACCGCCCCGATCGCCAGGCGTGTACGTGCGCGCATGTGCCCGCCTTCCGTGTCCCGGCGCGGCCCGTCCCGGGCCGGCCGCGTGTCCGACGGGCGATCCTGACTGTCGGCCGCCCGCGAATGTCCACCCAACATCCTCCGGAACCGACCGACAACTTGGGATGGACTTCGTCACCCCATCGTCACCGATTTGACGACCGTGGGTCGCCAGCTCGACGCGGGCTCACCCGGACGGGTCAGGCACTCCCGGTGGCGTCGGCGGCCCGGGGCCGCCCGAGGCGCTGCCGCCCACGCCGCAGCGGCTTGGGGGTGACCAGCCGTTCGACGCCGCCGAGGACCACCTCGGCCAACAGCGCGAGCCCGGCCACCAGCACACCACCGGCGACGATCTGCCCGCCGCCGGCCGCGATTCCGATGCCGAAGCCGGTCCGGATGATCTGGCCCAGGCCGCCGCCGTTGACGAAGGAGGCCAGCGCGGCGGTCGCGATTACCTGGACCGCCGCGGTGCGGAAGCCGGCCGCCAGATAGGGCACCGCGAGCGGCAACTCCACCCGGCGCAACAGCTGCGTGCTGGACAGGCCCATCCCCCGGGCCGCGTCGCGGGCCTCCGGGTCCACCTGCCGCACCCCGGTGTACGCGTTGGCCAGCAGCGGTGGCACGGCGAAGACGGCGAGCGCCACCACGACCGGTGTCTTCCCGAAGCCGCTGGCGAAGACCACCGGGAGGATGGTCAGCAGCGCCAGGGTGGGGATGGCCAGGGTGGCGTTGGAGATCAGCACCACGAGGCCGCCACCTCGACCGAGGTGCCCCAACCAGAGCCCGAGCGGCCAGGCCACCAGGCAGCCGAGCGCCACGGCCAGGGCGGAGATCGTCAGGTGCTCGCCGAGCCGGTCCAGCATGCCGCCGGGGTTGGTCCAGTTCAGTGGGTCGTTGATCCAGGTGACGGCCTGCCCGATCGGGTTCTCCGCGACGGTCACCGTGCCCTCCGGGTGGACCAGGGGGTCACCAGTCGGGCGACCAGGATGAGCAACAGGTCGAGCACGACCGCGAGCGCAACGCAGAGCAGTGCGGCCGTCATGATCTCGGCCTTGTAGAGGTTGTTCTGGAAGCCCGCGAAGATGAGCTGCCCGAGCCCGCCGTGCCCGACCAGCACCCCGACCGTGACCAACGCCACCGTCGAGACGGTCGCCAGCCGTACGCCGGTCACGATGCCCGGCAACGCCAGCGGGAGGTCGATCCGGAACAGCCGCCTCCAGCGGCCGTAACCCATGCCCTCGGCGGCCTCGCGAACCTCCGGGGGCACCTGGTTGAGGCCGGCCACCACGTTGCGCACGATCAGCAGCAGCGCGTAGAGGACCAGCCCGACCAGCACCGTGGTCGCACCGGTGCCCAGGTAGGGGGCGATGAACGCGAAGAGCGCCAACGACGGGATGGTGTAGACAACCCCGCTGACAGCGAGGATCGGACCGGCGAGCGGACGGACCCAGTACGCCAACACGGACAACGGCAGGGCGATCAACACCGCGATCAACACCGCTCGCCCGGTGAGGGAGGCGTGTTCGCGCACCGCGGCGAGGATCGTGTCAGAGTTGTCCCGCACGTACTGCCAGGAGAACCAGGGGTTACCCGGGTCGGCCCGGTAGCTCAGGCGGAAGGACATACGTGGACGTTACCCCGGAGGCTGCCGACGTGACCCAATCCCCTCGCGCGGCGTCGATCTCCCTGGAGGGCATCCAGAAGCGCTACCCGAACGGCACCGAAGCGGTCCGGGACCTCAGCCTGGAGGTCCGGGCCGGCGAGCTGGTGGTGCTTATCGGCCCGTCCGGCTGCGGCAAGTCGACGGTGCTGCGGATGATCAATCGCCTGATCGAACCGACCGCCGGTCGCATCACGCTCGGCGACGAGGACGTCACGAACGTCGACCCGGTGCGACTGCGCCGTCGAATCGGATACGTGATCCAGAACGTCGGCCTCTTTCCACACCAGACCGTGCGGGCCAACGTGGCCACCGTGCCGGGCCTGCTCCGCTGGCCCAAGGGCCAGACCCGGGCCCGGGTCGACGAGCTGCTCGACCTCGTCGGGCTGGACCCTGCCGAGTTCGGCGGTCGCTACCCGCACGAGCTGTCGGGTGGCCAGCGGCAGCGGGTCGGGGTGGCCCGGGCGCTCGCCGCCGACCCGGTGGTGCTGTTGATGGACGAACCGTTCTCGGCCGTCGACCCGATCGTCCGGGCCCGCCTCCAGGAGGAGTTCCTGCGCCTCCAGGCCGAGGTGCGCAAGACGATCGTGCTGGTCACCCACGACCTCGACGAGGCCGTCCGACTCGGTGACCGGATCGCCGTGCTCTCCGAGGGCGGGCACCTGGAGCAGTACGACACCCCGGCCGCGCTGCTCGGCGCACCCGCCACCACGTTCGTACGCGAGTTCGTCGGCGCCGACCGGGGCATCCGCCGGTTGGCGGTCACCCCGCTCGACCGGGAGGCGCTGGAGCCGGTGCCCGAGGACGCCGCACCGGACCTGCCCACCGTCGCCGTGGACGGCTCGGCGTACGACGCGTTGGCAGTCCTGCTCACCTCGGGCCGGGACCGGCTCCTCGTGACCGACGCCGGCCGGCCGGTGGGCGCGCTCAGCCGACAGCGCCTCCTCGACCTCGGCCGCCCGACCAGCTGACAGGCCCCGGCGCACGTACGACAGTCGCGCCTGACCCCACCTCGGCGAGGTCAGGGCGACTGTCGAGGCGCGGTCAGGCGCGACCGCCGAGGCTGGCGATGCCGATGATCCAACCGGTAAGGAAGCCGTAACCGGCACCGGTGCTGGCGTCCTGAAGGGCCCCCAGCAGTGACGGTGACGGGCCGAGCAGCGCCGCCAACACCGCGGCCAACCCGCCAGCCAGCACGTACGCGGCCCAGCCGGAGAAGAACTGGCTGACCGGGCCGGGCACCCGGGCGACCTGGGCGGCGGGCAACAGGTAGAGCAGCGCCACCGCGAGGACCACCAGCAGCACGGCTCGCAGGTCGGCGGCGAACAACCCGCCGGCCTGCCCGTCCGCGTCGAGCCGCCAGGCCGGCCAGGCGAGCAGGCGCGCGTAGAAGGCCCCGGCCGAATCCGGGTCGGTCAGGGTGACGGCCCAGCCGGTGTACGCCGGACTGCCGCAGATGCCGACCAGCAGCAACACGGCGAGCGCGCCGGTGCCGGCGGCCGTGCCGTAGCGGCTGACCGGGCCGGAACGGCGGACCAGCGACGCGATCCGCCCAGGCCCCGAACCGGTGGATCGGGCGGACCTGGGCTGCCCCGAGCGGCTCAGTGCTTCATCAGGTAGTCGATGAAGGCGGCCCGCAGCAGCGGCGCCGACTCCTCGTAGCCGTGACCGGTCAGCTCCCGCCACAGCGCGTTGGCCTCGTCGATCGTCGGGCCGATCGAGTTCGGGGCGCCATCCAGCACCGTTGCCTCGTCCGCGTTCGGCAGGCGGCGCAGCACCGACCAGAAGAAGCCCACGTCCCGATGGTCCCGGGCCCGGGCGAACGCCCGCTCCCGCAACTCCTCGGTGGACAGCGCGTCAAGCTCCTCGAACGAGGTTCCGCCCGGGGTGGCGGCAGGTGAGTCGGTCATGTCGCCGAGCCTAACGGTCGAGATCAGCTCCGGCTCGGCGGACGCGACGCGGCTCACCGCTCGTCGGTGTCCCACCGTCGCGGGCCGTCCTCCCACCGCGGATCCCGCCACGGGTCTATCGGCTGCGGCGCGGCCTGGGTCGGCAGCGTCGGAGGCCAGTTGTCGACGGACTGCGGCTGCGGCGTGGTCCAGCCCGAGCTGATCGTGCCGTCACTCACCGGCTCGGGCTGCTCGGGCCTGCCCGGTCGGGGCCGCCCGAGCGTCTCGACAAGCCGAGTCGCCAGCAACCCGACGCCGAGCGCGGCCCCACCGACCACCCAGTTGCTCAGCGTCCAGCCGCGCTCCGACGCGTACACCTGGAAGACGGTGACCAGGCCGACCGCCAACAGCGTGCCGAACACACCGCCCCGGCGGCCGTACGCGCTGGTGCCGGCGAGCAGGGCCGCGCCGACGGCCAGCACCGTCCAGTCCAACCCCGAGGTGGGCGCTACCGGCCCGGGGTCGTTGGCGGCGAGCAGCATGCCGGCCAGAGCGGCCAGGACTGTGGAGACGACAAGCGCGGCGGCGGTCACCACGGCGGCGACCGCGCCCCGCCGACGGGCCGGATCGGCGATCGGTCGGTATCTGCCGACGAGCCGACGGATCGCCCGGATCGCGCCGAACAACCCACCCAGGACGGCCACCGCGGCGAACCCGGCGAACAGGTAACCGGCGCTGCCCTTGGGGTCGTAGTCGCCCTGTACCAGCACGGGCGCCGACCGACGTTCGATGTACACCACCACGGCGGCGGCGCCGGCCAGGCTGGCCGCCCAGCCCGGCACGTGCAGCACCACCACGGCCAGCGCCAGCGCCAGCCCGCCCACCGCGGCGACCGCCACGGCCGGGCCGAGCGACTCCGGCAGACCCCTGTCACCCTGCTCGGCGTAGTGCAGGGCGGCGGCTACCGCGATCGGGCCGACGGCCAGGTTCGGCGCGGCAGTCCGCAGGCTCAACCCTGCGGCCAGTGCGAGCAACCCCAGCCCGACCGCGTCGATCAGGAGCGTGCGCAGGTTCTCGTCGCGCACCGCAGACGGATCCTCCCGCCAGAGCAGCCAGCTCACGGCGGCCAGCCCGGCCAGCAGCAGCAGCTCCCACCCCAGGTGTACGCCGATCCGATCCCGGCCGGGCTCACCGTGGGTGGGATCGTCGAAGACGTTGTCCAGAACGGCGGCCGGCACCCCGGAAGAGGGTTCGGCCGACCGGTCCCGGCCCGCTTCTTCGTAACCCATGACGCCGCCTCCCCAGTGGCCGACCGCCCCCAGTCCGGCGCACGGACGGACCCTGGGCGGCCCTTGCTCCCCGATCGCAGGCACCGTACCCGCGACCGCAGCCGGGCGTAACCCCCTGCTCAGCGCTGGCCGGGGCGGCTCTCCCGCGGGTCCTGCTCGTGCTCGTCGTCCGGGCGTTCCGGCACCCGGCAGGAGCGCTCCAACCAGAGCGCGGCGCCGACCAGTGCCAGCGAGGCGAGCAGGCCTCCGCCAGCAGCCGGTCGATCGTCCAGGGCGGCGCGGGTGGTCTCCACGAAGAGCCAGCCGGTGAGCCCCGCGTAGAAGCCCGCGAAGATCGCGGCGGCCAGCGCCGACGCCTTGGCCAGCACCACGAAGCGGGCGACCAACAGCGGATTGACCGGCTCCCGACCCGGTTTGCGCTCGATCCGGCCCCGGGTGTTGATCGCGGCGTACGCCTCCAGCACGGCGAGCCCGGCCAGCGTCACCACCGGCAACCAGGGCAGCCGGGGAATCCCGCTGTAGTAGAGGGTGCTGATCAGCAGCCAGGCCACCGCCGCCGCAGCCAGGCCGGCCACGACCAGGGTCGAGATCCGGGTGGGGCCCATCCGCGACCCGTCCGGGCCCGACCCGCGGGGTGGGGGCTTCGCCTGCGTCATGCCGGCCGGTTCCGCTCGGTCATGCCGTCGACTCTAACGCCAACTCCGGCCGGGGACGCAGTTCCAACGCCCCGTCCGCCGCAGGGCCGGTGGTCAGCAGGTCGGTCAGCCAGCCGTGACCGGGCAGCCGTCCGTACGGCTGGATGTCGATCCACGGACGGAGCACGAAGGCGCGCAGGTGGGCCCGAGGGTGCGGCAGGGTCAACTCCGGGTCGTCGCTGAGCACCGGCTCGTCGTCGTCGCCCCAGACCGCGATCACGTCCACGTCGAGGGTGCGCGGCCCGAACCGCCGCTGCGGGTCACGGACCCGGCCGGCCGCGCGCTCCGCGTCGCGGGCCCGTTCCAGCCAGTCGCGCGGGCTCGCGCTCTCGTCCTGCACGAGCACCACCGCGTTGAGGTACGCGGGCTGATCGGTGTCGCCCCACGGTGGAGTCTCGTACACCCCGGAGAGCACGAGCACCGCGTCGCCGAGGGTGGTGACGGCCGTGCGCAGGTGCTCCAGGCGGTCGCCCAGGTTGCTGCCGAGCGAGAGAACCGCCCGGGTCACCGGGTACGCGCCCGGGTCATCGTGACGGCCACGTCGGTGAAGGTGTGCGGCACCGGCGCCTCGGGCTTGTGCACTGTGATCGTCGCGGCGTCGACCCGAACGTCTGCCAGGCAGACCGCGAGGAGCCGGTCCGCCAGGGTCTCGATCAGGTTGACCGGCTCGCCGGTCACCACCGCGACCAGGCGCTCGGCCAGCTCGCCGTAGTGCACCGTGGCGGCAACGTCGTCACTGGCGGCGGCCGGGCCGAGGTCCAGCTCCAGGACGGCGTCGACCACGAAGTCCTGCCCCTGAACGCGTTCGAAGTCGTACACCCCGTGCCGGCCGCGCGCCCGCAGGCCGGTCAGCTGGATCCGGTCCGTCGTCATCGCCGTACCCCATGCTCGTGATCGTGGTGGGTCAACTTCCTGTCGTGCGACGGCACGGCCAGGCGGGGGCTGCCGGTCGCCGCCCAGACGGCGAGCGCGTCGGCGGTGGCCCGCACGTCGTGCACGCGTACGCCCCAGGCGCCCGCGGCGACCGCCAGCACACTGGTGGCCACGGTGGCCGCCTCCCGCTGGGCTGTCGGTCGCGGCGTGCCGTCCGCGGCGGCGAGCAACCCACCGAGGTACGACTTGCGGCTCGCCCCGAAGAGCAGCGGGTAGCCGAGATCCAGCAACTCCGGCAGGCGGGCGCTGAGCTCCCAGTTGTGCGCGGCCGTCTTGGCGAAGCCGAGCCCGGGGTCGACGATGAGGCGGTCGGCGGCCACCCCGGCGGCCAGCGCCGTGTCGATCCGTTGGGACAGCTCGGCCCGGACGTCGGCCACCACGTCCGTGTAGGTGGCCAGGTCCCGCATGGCTCGGGAGTGCCCTCGCCAGTGCATCAGCACCCAGGGGCAGTGCGCGTCGCGGACCACCCGGGCCATGTCCGGGTCGGCCAGGCCACCGGAGACGTCGTTGACCACCGCAGCGCCGGCGGCCAGGGCGGCCTCCGCGACCCGCGCGCGGCTGGTGTCGACGCTGACCGCCACACCGGCGGCGGTCAGCTCGCGAATGACCGGCAACACCCGCTCGACCTCGGTCTCGGCGTCGATCCGCGCGGCACCCGGACGGGTCGACTCGCCACCGATGTCGACCAGGTGCGCTCCGGCGTCCCGTAGACGGACGCCGTGTCCGACGGCGGCGTCCAGGTCGGCGTACCGTCCGCCGTCGGAGAAGGAGTCCGGTGTGACGTTGAGGACGCCCATCACCACCGGGCCCGAAGCCCGCACCAGATCGGTCACGACTAGACGGTACCGGTCGCGGCGGCGGCGCCCAGCGACCCGGGTGGGCCCCGCACCACTACCCCTGACGTGCCGATTAGAACAGGTGTACGATCGGTCATCCGGGCAGCATCGGGCAGTCCCTTCGCGGCTTGTCGCAATCCGGGGCGGCCCGTACGCTTTGGAATTGGTCAGCATCGAGATGGCGAAGCTTGGAGGGAGGGCCGAAGCGGGGAAAATCCGCCCAAACCTCGCCACCCTCCGTGGTGAGTAACGAACACAGGGTCAAGAACGCCATGCCCTGTGGAGCACTTTTCCCGCCAGGCTTGCCTATTGCACCGCCGCGGCATCGCCGGCCGCGCTATGGGGAGGTTCCAGTGATCGCCTACGAGCTCATGGAGACGGCGTCGTCCGGCGTCGCCCACGCGCTCTCCACCCTGGCGTCGACTCCACTCGCGGAGCCGGCACCGAAGGGGATCGACACCAACGGTGTCGTCACCTTCTTCGCCAGCAAGATCGCGCCGATCCTGCTCGCCGTCCTGGGCGTCATCTTCATCGGCCGTGCCAGCCGAGGCGAGATATCCAAGGTGCTGACCAGCTCCGCGATCGCCATCGTCGGGCTCGCCTTCATCGCGGGCGCGGCAACACTCTTCTTCGTCGGCGATTACCTGATCGACCTGATCTTCGAATAGGCGCGTTCACCACATGCGGCTGCGCACCGACGACGACATCTACCGGGCCCGCCTGGTCTACCTCGGGCCGCCCGGTTACACCCTTCCGGTCCACCTGCCCTACGCCCAGTACGGGCTCTTCATGTTGCTGGTCCCCCTCTACATGTTCATCCACTGGCTGTTCACGTTGACGGTCGAGCTCTTCCCCGCCTGGGAGATCGCGCTCGCCATCGTGACCACGTCGTTCATCTTCCGGCACGTCGACCCCGATCGGCCGGCGCGGGTGGTCATCCGCACCGCGCTGACCGACTGGCGGCGCACCCGGGAGCCGGCGGTCGAGCAGCGCGATCCGCGCCTGGTCGGCAGCCGGATCAGGATTCGGGAGGAACTGGCATGACCGGACGTATGTCGAACGGCCCGTCGCAGGACGCGGACATGGGTCTGCCGACAGCCGCCGAGGCGATCGCATGAGCCGCTCCTCCACGCCGGGCTCCCCGGCCGGCCGCCCTGGCGCACCGGTCGGTCACCGTGCGCACTCGTTCGACTACCTCGAGGACGAGGACGAGGTTGCCCTCGACCCCGCGCTGGTGACGTCGCCCGGCCACGGTGCCGTCGGCGTGTTCCAGGCACCCCGCCCGGTTCCCCGCCGGACGCCACCGGCCGAGCCCACCGCTGTGTCGGCCGGCGAGAACGCCGACATCGACTCCCCCTTCCTGGACCTCTTCGGCGGCGGAGGGCGACCCGGCGCGGCGCGAGCCGGCGCGGCCGGCCCGAGCACCCGCGAGCAGCCGGCGATCCCGCATCAGCCGCCACCAACCGCCGGCCCGGCACCCGCTCCCGCGGTTCCCGAGCTCGAGCCACCGTGGACCCCCGCCGACAACGGCGGCCTACCCGTCGACCCACGACACGCGGGCGGCCACCCGGCCAGTGAGTCCCGGGTGCCGCATCAGGCAGGGGATCGACGGCCGATGGGGCGTCCGTCCGATGAGCCCGGTCCGTCCGCCGGCGGTCCGTCCGCGACCGCCGGCCCCGACCGCCGACCTGCCAGCACCGCGCCGAGTGGCCGCCCCCCAGCGACGCCGGCGGCCCGACCGGCGGCTCAGGCGCAGCCCCAGCCGACGGCCGCCAGCCGGTCCACGGCTCCGCCGGAGCAGCCGGCGATGATCACATCTGCGAATCGGCCAGCTCTGGAGCGCGCCGCGCGTCGGGCCACCGACCCGGACCGACCCAGGAGCACCGGCACCGCGGCCCCCGGTAAGGAGGTCGCCGCACCCCGACAGCGCACGGCGAGCCGGCCGGACCGACCGATCAAGCCGACCCGGGTTCGCGCTCCGAAGATCAAATTCGGGGATCGGGATCCGTCGGTCGAACTGGCCATCACCGAGATCGCCGGCCACCTCACCTTCACACCGAACACCGTCACCGCCTGGTACTGGCTGCCCGAGGTCCGCTGGGCGTTCCGGCCGGACGCCGAACGCGAGGCGCTGCTGTCGGCGATCTCCGAGCAGTACGCCGGCCTGGCCGGCTTCCGACTGCACCTGCGCCGCACCACCCGGCCGTTCCCCGCCGACGAGTGGGCTCGCACCATCGACACGCACACGGCGGCGCCGCTGCCCGACGTTCCCGGCACCACCGGCTGGGCCGACCACCTGGTCGCCGCCCAACGCCACCTGATGGCGGTCAACCACGCTGAGGGCCAGACCTACCTCGGTGTCACCTTCGCCCGGCGTTCCCTCGGCGACTCGCTCACCGAGCGGCTGCTGCGCACCTTCGGGCGAGGCACCGCCGATGGCGAGCGCCGCAAGCTCGGCCGCACCGTCGAACAGTTCGACGAAGTGCTCGGGGCATTCGGCATGCGCGGCCGACGGGTCACCGCCCAGGAGCTGGAATGGCTGCTCTACCGCTCGGTGGCGCTGTGCATGTCACCGCCGAGCACCCTCTCCCCCGTGACCGACGGGCGCTGGGAGCGCGGCGACCTGCTCGCCATGACCGAGCAGGTCGAGCGCTACCGCACCCCGTACGGCTCGACGGTCAAGCTGGTCAACCGGATGACCGGCGAGGAGCGGCACGTGGCCGTACTCGCCGTCGGCCGGATGGAGCCGCTGGAGATCCCCGAACGACACGAGCCCTGGCTGCACTTCCACGAGCGGCTGCCCTGGCCGATGGAGATCTCTACCCGCGTCGACATCCTCGGCTCCGGCGACTCCTTCCGTAACCTGGAACACCGGTTGCGGATGATCCGCTCGCAACAGCTCGACTATGCCGAACACGGCATCGACGCGCCCCCGGAGCTGGAACGACTGGCCAAGCGCGCCCTGGTGATCGGCGACGAGATGACCACCGGTCTCCCGGTCGACTCGGCCCGTGCGCACGGCTGGCACCGGATCGCGGTCGGCGGCCGGACCAGGGAGGAATGCCTGGAGCGGGCGCGCCGGCTCATCCAGCTCTACTCCCGGGAGCTGCGCATCTCTCTCCAGCACCCGAAAAACCAGGACTGGCTGGCCCGCGAGTTCATCCCCGGCGAGCCGATCGCCAACACCGGCTACGTGCGTCGCATGCCGGTGCCGTTGCTCGCCGCCGCGCTCCCCCAGGCCGCGTCCAATGTGGGCGACCGGAGGGGCGACCTGATCGGCCGTACCGCCGGCACCTGCCGCCGCCCGGTCTTCCTCGACCTGCACTTCCCCATGGAGGTCCGGGAACGCTCCGGGCTCGCGGTCTTCGTCGCCGAACCGGGCGGTGGCAAGTCCACACTGCTCGGCGCCCTGGGCTACCTGGCCGCCCGCCGAGGTGTCCAGGTGACCCTGCTCGACCCGTCCGGCCCGCTGGCCCGCCTCTGCGCGATGCCCGAGCTGCGGCCGTACTCCCGGGTGTTGAACCTGACCGGTTCGGAACACGGCACCCTGGCGCCCTACTCGCTGATCCCGACGCCGCTGCGCTCCGAGTTCGGCAGCGGGGCCGCCGGCGACCGCGAGTTCGAGATCGCCGTCTCCAACGCCCGGGCCGAGCGGCGGATGCTGGTGCAGGACATCTGCATGATGCTCGTTCCACCGCAGGTGGCCAGGGAGGCGTCGACCGCCACCCTCTTCCGGCACGCGGTCCGCCAGGTCCCCGCCGAGGAGACCTCCACCCTGGACGACGTGGTGAGCTGCCTCGGACGGCTCGACGACGACGCCGGCAAGGAACTGGCCAACCTCCTGCTGGACACCGCCGAGATGCCACTGGCCATGCTCTTCTTCGGCCGACCGCCGGAAGGGCTGCTCGGTGCCGACGCGGCACTCACCGTGATCACCATGGCCGGGCTACGGTTGCCCGACCTCAAGATCGAACGCGAGTACTGGTCAGCCGAGGAAGCACTGGCCCTGCCGATGCTGCACACCGCGCACCGGCTCGCCGTCCGGCGCTGCTACGGCGGCTCGATGTCATCCCGCAAACTCGTCGGCCTCGACGAGGCGCACTTCATGGAAGGCTGGCGGTCCGGGCGCTCCTTCCTGGTCCGACTCGCCCGCGACTCCCGCAAGTGGAACCTGGCCGCACTGGTCGCCTCCCAGAACCCCCGCGACATCCTCGGCCTCGACGTGCAGAACCTCGTCTCCACCGTCTTCGTCGGCCGCATCGCCGAGGACGCCGAGATCGCCTCCGAAGCGCTACGACTGCTGCGGGTGCCGGTCAACGACGGGTACGAGGCCACCCTCGCCTCGCTCTCCGCCGCCGACGCCAGCTCGTCCAGCCGGCTCGGCTTCCGCGAGTTCGTTATGCGCGACGTAGACGGACGAGTGCAGAAGGTCCGAGTCGACGTCTCGTACGTCGAAGGGCTGCTGGACCACCTCGACACGACGCCAGCCGCGATCGCCGCGGCGGCCGGAGTCCTGCCGAGCATCCCCCTGCCGGATCTGGAGGCGTGACATGGCTAGGGCGTGTGTCAAAGCCTCGGTCGAGCCGAGGCGGAGTCCAGGCGGCGGTCCGGCAAGGCGGGAAATGACCCGGATACCGGTGTTGTATCCGGGTCATTTCCCAACGCGGCCGGTCGTCGTCTGGGCCCGCCGCAGGCCGGCCAGGGGCTTTGACACACGCCCTAGGGCCTGGGCAAGGATCGCGTCGTTCCTGCTCGCCCTTGGCGTACTGGCCGGGGCTACCCTCACCTGGCCGCTGATCGGCGCGGAGGCCGCAGCCGCCGCACCGCCCACCGCCCAGGCCCGCGCCGACCTCTGCACGACCGCCGAATGGCAAGCCGACTTCCGCGCCTGCGTGGCAAAGCTACAAGCGGTCAGCGAAGACCAGGTCACGTGCCGCAACGCACCAACCCCGGGTACGCCGGACTCCGGGCTCGCCGGCTGGTTCGCCGCCGCGCCACCGACGGAGGCCGCGAATGGAGTAGCTGGTCGGTACAGCCTCTATGGCTACGGCGGCTACAGCTATAACACCTATGACATCGACGGTGGCTGCGCCTCAAGCGTGCTTCATCCGGACTACAAGTTCACCACGACGATCGCCAATGGCGAGTTCATGGCCGCAACGGCGATCATTGGTGCATCAAATGCGCTCAGAGAGCGCGCGTGGGACCCCGGTTCGATGTGGGGATGGGCTGACCCGCTTGTCGAACAGGCGACCAAGGCCGTATACCAGAAGGTGTTCAGCGTCTTCGGAATCGTCACCCTGTGTGTGGTGGGACTCTATCTACTCTGGCGGTCCCGACAGTCAGACATGAGCAACGCGATGACCACCGCGGGCTGGGCACTGCTGGTGATGGTCGCGGTCACGGCGCTGGCTGCGTGGCCGGTCAAGTCAGCGAACATCGCCGACGGCGCACTTGTCACCAGTCTGGGAGTGGTGCATGACGCCGTTGGGCCGCAGGCAAAGGAGCCGGACCCTGGGCGGTGCATCGATCCTGACCGCTGCAAGGACCTTCGAACCCCCGCCGTCCGGGCCAGCGACACCGCTACCGAGACAATGCTGTACCGGAATTGGCTCCGGGGTGTATTAGGTTCAGCAGAAAGCGAGACCGCGCTCAAATACGGCCCCGCACTTTACGATGCAAAATCTTTGACGTGGGGCGAAGCCAAGTCAATGCGCGCCAGCTCGGCGGCCCGAGAAGCGACGATCAAGGCCAAGCAGCAGCAGTGGGCCCGGGTGGCGCAGCAAATCAAGGCCGAGGACCCAGAGGCGTACGAATATCTCCAGGGTGTTCGCGATATGGATCGGGTCGGCGCGGGTTTCATCGCCGTGCTCGCGGCTCTGCTCTTTGCGATGTTCGACCTGACCGCGTCGCTACTGGTCCTGCTGGGTTTCCTGATCTTCCGGTGGGCGGTGATCGCGGCACCGATCCTGGGCACCATCGGTCTGCTGCGGCCGGCCAGCGCCGGTCTGCGGCGATTGGCGAACGCCGTGGTCGCCGCGCTGTTCAACATCGCCATCTTCGGTACCGGGGCAGCGATCTACCTGTTCGCCGTCGACCTGATCATGAGCACTCCCACTATGGCGGGTTGGCTTCAAGTGGTGCTGGTCTGGCTCTGCGGGGTGGTCGGGTGGCTGCTGCTGCGGCCGTACCGGCGGATCACGCAACTCGGCGGCAAGGACAGCAGCGAAGCGGTCAGTTCGGCCGGGTCCTGGCACCGCCGGTTCTTCCGCGACATGCGGACCGCCGCTCGGCTGGACGTAGCCGAGCCGGGCGGCGCCGCCGAGCCGGTGGGCGGACGTCGACGGTCACCCAACGCGGAACAGAAACGACTACGCCCGGAGGCGCGGCGGGAGGACCCGGCTCCGGTGCCGACAGCTGCGGCCGAGGGCCGGCGCGCCGACACGGCGCGCCCCGATGGCCGAGAGCGGCCCGACGAGGCGCCGGCGGAGGAGGGCAGAGGTCGGAGCCGCCCAACCGCCCCGCAGCCCCGACGCCGACAGCCGGCGACCTGGACCGAGCCGGATGTTCCGGCTGAGAACCCGTCGTTCGTGGTCTACCGCCCAGGCTCCACCGAGCGTGTACCGGATCGCACCGGACCTCGGGTGCGCTCAGAGGCGAGGTGACGGCGATGCGACGGGCGCTGGAATTCCTCTTCACCCGGGCGCTGCGGTCCCGGCTGGGCGTAGCGCTCGTGATCGGGGTGGTGGTCGTCGGTGTACTCGGGGCGGCCAGGCTGATCCCCAGCCCGGGTGCTTCAACCGACGGGTTGAGCAGCCGTCCGGATGGGCCGATCATCACGGTGGACCCGACGGCCGGCGACGACGGCCTGCTCGACAGCGCGGCTCCGCCGCGACCCGTGACGTCGCCCGGCGCCCGCACGCCCGAACAGACCGCCGACCGCTTCGCCAAGGCATGGCTGGGCAGTCCCGGGATGACCACCGAAGAGTGGCAGGCTGGTCTGCGGCCACTCTCCACGCCGGCGCTGCGGGAGAAGTTGACCGGCGCCGAGCCCGAGAGCGTGCCGGCCGAGAAGGTCACCGGTCCTCCAACCATGCGAGAGCGGACCGAGACGTTCGTCGAGTTGCTGCTACCCCTTGATGCCGGCGGGCTCCGGTTGGAGCTGGTCACGTCCGATGATGGTTGGCTGGTCGACGTTCTGGACTGGGAGCGGCCATGAGCGACGTTGGTAATGCCAAGACCCGCCGCGGCCCCCTCCGGCTCGGTGTGGTCGCCGCGGTGCTCACCGGGATGCTGCTTCTGCTCTGCTGCACCGGCGGCACCGCGGCGTTCTTCCTCACCGGGCTCGGAGGCGACGACGCCGAGAACGGCGACACCATGGCAGGCATGGAGTGCGGGCCGGTCCGAGCGGTGAACATTGCGGGCAAGCTGCCGCGATTCGCCCAGTACGGCGACACACAGGTCCGCAATGCCGCGATCATCATCAAGGTCGGCCAGGACATGGGCGTGCCCTCGCGAGGCTGGGTGGTCGCCCTCGCCACCGCGATGCAGGAGTCCGCCCTGCGTAACCTCGCCAACAGCGGCGTACCCGAATCCCTGGCCCTGCCACACGAGGGCGTTGGCGCGGACCACGACTCGCTGGGCCTGTTCCAGCAACGGCCGGGGTGGGGCAGTGTCGCCGAGCGGTTGAACCCCGCCTACGCGGCGCGCAAGTTCTACGAGAAGCTCGTCAAGGTGGGGAGCTGGCAACAACGACCGCTGACCGTGGTCGCGCAGCGGGTCCAGGTCAGCGCTTACCCGGACGCGTACGCCAAGCACGAAGAGGTAGCCAGCCGGATCGTGGACGCACTGGCCGGCGGGGCGGCCCGCACCGTCGAGATCAACGGCAAGGCGGTGTGCAACGCCGCCGAACGCGGTCAGATCGCCGCCTCCGGCTGGACCGCGCCGATCCCCGGCGGAGTCGGCTCCGGTTTCCGCACCGCCAGCCGACCCAGCCACAACGGAGTCGACATCGGCGCGGCCAAGGGCACCGAGATCCGCGCCGCAGCGACTGGTCGGGTGCTGGTTTCCACCTGCGACGAGGACGACCGCGGCCGAGAAGACTGCAACGTGGACGGATTTCCCGGCAAGGGGGGCTGCGGCTGGTTCGTCGACCTGCTGCACGCCGGCGGCTACATCACCCGGTACTGCCACATGGTGGTTCAGCCCTTCGTGAAGAAGGACCAGATCGTGACGGCCGGTCAGGTGATCGGCAAGGTCGGCAGCAGTGGCAACTCCTCCGGCCCGCACCTGCACTTCGAGGTGCACCTGCGCAACGACCGTAACGCGTCTGGCGCGGTGAATCCGGTCCCGTTCATGCGCGAGCGGGGTGCCCCGCTGCGCGCCGCTGAGTAAGGCCAGCACCTGTATGACCGGGCCGTTACCTGACCCCTTCGCCGACCAGCCGGACTGGGCGCCGCAGCCGCCGAGACCGCTGACCATCGTCCCCGCGACTGAACGGGTCGAGCTACGCGGCCGGCGGGTGCTGGTCGGGCTGCCCGGGATGGGTTGGCGCGGGGACCTGCGTGCTGACGACCGGGTCGTGCAGAGCGCCCGGACCTACGTGCCGGTGATCCCCGAGCACGAGTGGTACCGGGCCGAAGCCGACCAGGTCGAGGTGTTCGCGCCGTTGGTGCCGGTGGAGCGGGTCTGGGTGGAGACGGTCGGCACCCGACCGGCAGTGGACGACGCCCGGGACACGGGCATCCGGTTGGTCTCGCTGGACGGCCCGGCACACCGGACCCCCACGCCGGTCTTCGAAGCGGACGCGGTCACCGGTCGGCGGGTGGTGCACGTCGAGGGCGGCCGGGAGCACCGTGACCTTCGAGCGGTCACCGAGACCTACTCGGGCGCCGAAGGGGACATCTGCGTGCGAGTCACACCCGAGGTGGAGTGGTACCGCTGGGCCTGGCGAGGCCAGTCACCCACCACCCTGGAGGTTCCGGTTCATCTCCTGTGGATTGAATAAAGCTAACTAATCCGGGAGCCAGCACAAACACGCCAGCCGTCCCGGTTGTTCAAATCGAACTGCCACGTGTCTGCCAGGCTCTGATGAATTCCGTCAATTGCGGCGCTCCGCCGGATGACAGCGACAACGGTGGCGTCGGCGCCGGCAGTCTCAGTAACGGCAACGTCTTCGATGTTGATCGAAAAAGAGACGCCAAGATCCCGCTCACGTCCGGCAACATCCGCAGCGAACTCATCGACCGAGGGGACTGCGCCCTCGCAGGTGAACAACCCCGCTCGGTTCGGGTCGCGAGAGACGAGCGTCGCCTGAAGGTAATTGATCACCGCGACGTCCGGGGTGCTGCGGTCGGGTGTCGAGGCGCGGTTGTACCAGACCACGGCGGTGGCGATGCCTCCGAGGCAGAGCAGGGCGAGCACGCCAGCGACAACTGTGAGCACCGTCCGCGTTCGGCGGCGTGGCGGCTGCGGTGCCGGCGTTGCCGGGGCGGGCGGCAGCTGCTCGGACGGTGTCCGCTGGGCCGGTACGCGGGAGACCTGGGAACCGGCGGGGGGCTGCACTGATTCCACCTCTTGAAGTTATCGGCTGGACGCTCCGGAGCCAATGCCTCAGATCCAGCGGATCGTGACGGACCCCTCCCCACCGGTGAGATCCACGACAACACCGGCGCAGCGCCGAGGCACCTCCCGGAGGAGGGCAGTCGGCTGGGATACCGTCTCTGCTCGGGGAGGGGTTGCCAACCTCGGGTAGAGGGGGTGGACGCGGTGGCCGGTCCGAAGGCTCGCACGAACCGCGCCGCAGCCCTGCACCGTCGGGCGTCGGCCGTCGCGACTGCGGCTGCCGGGATCCTGGACGAGACGCGGCCGGCTCCTGCCGATCAGCGCCGCCAGTACGAGGTGGCCGAGCGGTTGCGGACGGCTGCGGCTCTGCTGGCGCCGGGCTGGTCGGGCGCTGCACTGGACTCACTCACCGAGGACTCGCCGGCCGGTGATGGTCCGCCGCCGTTTGTTCGGGTCGGTACGGCGGCGCCGTTGGACGACGCTCGCTTCCCCGCGTTGGTGCCACTTGTCGGCACCGGTCACCTCAGCGTGGACGCTGACGCACGGGAGCCGCGGGTTGCGGGGTTGCTCCGGGCCGTACTTCTGCGGTTGTTGGGTGCGGCCCCGGCGGGTGCCCTGCTGGTTCGCGCTGTGGATGCCACCGGGGCTGCGCTGACGCCGTTCGGGGCACTCGCTGATGCTGGCCTGTTACCGCCACCGGCGGTGGACGTGGTGGGTCTGCGCGCGGTGCTGACCGAGGCGGAGCAGTGGGTGACGCCGGGGGCGAGTGGGCGACGCCGCCACGATCGGACGCTGTTGCTGGTGGTGGCCGCGCTTCCGGAGTCGACAGGCCCGACCGATCTGGCGCGCATCGAGACGTTGGCCGAGCAGGGGCCGGCCGCTGGGCTGCACCTGGTGGTGGCGGGTTGGCCGCCCGCCGGCCCGTACTCGGCCCGGGCACCGCTGCCGCGCACCACTGCGCTGGCGTTGCGTAATGCGTACGCGCTGCTCGGCGATCCGCCGGGGGCGTCGTTCGCCGGGCCGGGCGCTGATCCGCCGGGCGGTTTGAACTCGCCGGTCTTCGTCGAGTCGGACCCGCCGGCCGAGCTGGTCGACGCGGTTTGTCGGCGGCTCGCCGAGCAGGTGGAGGCGGGTTCCCGGTTGGCGTTGGGTGCTCTGCTGCCGCCGACGGGTGAGCGACTGTGGGAATCGGACTCGGCCGACGGGCTGACCACGACCGTCGGCGATGCCGGGGGCCGGTCGGTGCCGTTGGGCTTCACCGAGTTGACCCCGCACTGGCTGGTGAGCGGCCGGTCAGCGGCGGGCCGGGCGGCTTTCCTGACCACCGCGTTGCTCGGCCTGGCCGCCCGGTACGGCCCGGACGACGTGGCGTTCTACCTGGCGGATCTCGGCGACGGCGAGTCCTTCGTGGAGTTCCTGCAGACCGAGCGGGACCGGTCGTGGGTTCCGCAGGTGCGCGCGGCGGCGATGGCCGCCGACCGGGAGTACGTCCGGGATCTGCTGGACGAGTTGACGGCCGAGGTCCAGCGCCGCACGGAGGCGGGCGCTCGGGCCGGGGGGCAACGCTTCGCGGAGCTGCGTCAGCACCAGTCGCTGCCCCGGATCGTCTGTGTGGTGGACAATGTGCCGCTGCTCTTCGCCGAGCGGGACCGGCTGGCCGCCGAGGTGGCCGCCCAGTTGGACGGGCTGGCCCGGGCGGGTCGGGCGTACGGCGTGCATCTGGTCCTGGCGGGTGCTGGCGAGTTGGGGCTGAGTGCGCGCGCGGAAACTGGTCATCGGGATTCGGTGCTCGGGCAGTTCCCGGTGCGGGTGGCGCTGCCGGGTGGCAGTCCGGTGTTGGAGCCGACAAACGACTCGGCGGCCGGTCTGCCGGTGGGCAGCGCGGTGGTGAACACGGCCGGCGGGCTCGGCGGCCCGCGGGGCGCGATCCGGGGTCACGAGCGGTTGATCCGTCACCCGGACCCGCAGGATCATCCGGAGGTCGTGGAGAAGCTGCGGCACGAGTTGTGGGAGGCCCGTCCGGCGGGGTCGGTGCCGCCGGTGGTCTTCGCGGGTTACGCCCGCCCCCTGCTGGGCAATGATCCGCGCCACCGGGCGGCCCTGGCGGGACAGGCTCACGGGCCGGCCGCCCTGTTGGGCCGGGCGGTGGACGTGGCCCGCTCGACGGTCGCCGTGCCGTTGGGGCCGGCGGCGGGGCGCAACCTCGCGGTGTTGGGGTCGGGCACCGCGGCGGGCGGGCTGTTGGCGACGGCGGCGCGGAGCACGTCGGCTCACCACTCGCCGGGCAGTGCCCGCTTCCTGGTGGCGGCACCGGATCCCGGGGCCCGGGTCCTGGCGGAGGCGTTGACGGCCGATCTGGCGGCCCGGCATTCGGCCGAGTTGGTGGATCTGCCGACGCTGCTCGCGGACGCGGCCCACGACCTGCCGACGTATCTGGTGGTCTTCGGGCTGGACCGGCCGGGTCCCCGGGAGCTGCCGCTGGACCGGCTGCGGTCGCTTCTGCGGGACGGGCCGCCGGCCGGGCGGCATCTGCTGGGCTGGTGGCGTGCGGTGCCGCCGTTCGCCGCGTTGTTCGAGCCGGCGGGTGAGGTCGACAAGCTGGCGGCGGTGGCCGTGCTGGACGTGCCGGTCGCGCAGCTCACGGCGGTCTTCGGTCGGCCGGTCGAGTGGCAGGTGCGCCCCGACCGGGCGGTGCTCTGGGACGGTCCGGACGAGCGGGGCACGGTCCTGGTGCCGTTCGCCGACGTGGCCAGCTGATCGGGTGGCGCACGTGGAGGGTGTCGAGGTGGATTCGATCGCGACGGTGACCGGGCCGGGGCGGCAGCGGGCAGCTGCGGCGACCGGGGACGCCACGCCGCGGGCGGTCGAGCCCAGCAACGCCTGGACGGAGTATCTTGCGGCGGCCCGCCAGCTGGACGGGGTACGCCGGGGTGCGGCTGCCGCCGCCGGTGAGCAGGCCCGGTCGGCGGAGGCCGCCCGGGAGGAGTTGACGGTGCTCCGTACCGGGCTGGCGAGTCAGCAGGAACGGTTGCGCGAGTTGGACGTACCGGCGATCTCCCTGGTGCCGTCACCGCCGGAGCTGACCGAGGCGGCCCGGTCGATGGCGGGCGGTCCGGCGGCCGTGTTGGCGGCGCTGCGGACCGCGCGTGGCTGGGCCGAGGCGGCGGACGGGGCGCTGGCCGCGCGCCGCGGGTTCCGGCCGGGGTCCTGGCCCGCGAGGGCGCGCAACCTCCTGGTGTACGGGCCGTTCGCGCTGTTGGTGCCGCTGATCCAGGTCGTGGTTCTGGCGGCGACGGGGGTGGGACCGGCCACCGTGGCGGCGTTGATCTGCGGGCTGCCGATGCCGGCGGTCGCGTTCGTCGCCGGTTGGATCGGCATTGGCAGGTTGTTTCGGGTCAGCCCCACCGAGCGGCTGGACCGTACGGTGCGTTTCGGCGCGTTGGTGTGCCTGGTGCCGGCGGTGCTGGCCACGGCCGGCCTGCTGCTGGCCCTGCTCGCTGGCTGACAGGCGGGACCCGCCCGGGCTGGTGCGGAAACGCGACGGCCGGCCGTCCCGGTTGGGGTGGCGGCCGGCCGTGGTGCGACGGGATCTCAGCGGGGGATGATCAGCGCCATCGCCTCGGCCCGCGACTTGGAGTCCGACTGCAGGATGCCGCGTACGGCCGACGTGATGGTCTTGGCACCGGACTTCTGAATGCCGCGCATCGCCATGCACATGTGTTCGCATTCGAGCACGACGACGACGCCGCGGGGCGCGAGTTTGCTCATCAGCAGGTCGGCGACCTGTGAGGTGAGCCGTTCCTGCACCTGCGGACGACGGGCGAAGACCTCGACGAGTCGGGCCAACTTGGACAGGCCGGTGATCCGCCCGTCGGGGCCCGGGATGTAGCCGATGTGCGCGCTGCCCCGGAAGGGCAGCAGGTGGTGCTCACAGAGGCTCATCACGTCGATGTCCCGGACGATGACCAGCTCTTCGTGGTTGGCCTCGAAGGTGGTGCTGAGGACCTGGGCCGGGTCGACCCGCAGGCCGGCGAAGAGTTCGGCGTACGCACGGGCGACCCGGGCCGGGGTCTGCTGGAGTCCGTCGCGGTCCGGGTCCTCGCCGACGGCGATCAGGATCTCGCGGACGGCTTTCTCGATCCGGCCGAGGTCGACAGCGTCCTCGACGGGCCGGCCGGTCAGTTTGCCGCTGATCAGCCGGGCGGCCACGTAGTCCAGCTCGTCGTCGCCGTCGGGTTCGGTCGCGGAGACGGCCAGCTCCCGGTGTGGGGAGC
>NZ_JBEZEH010000087.1:9521-26497 GCF_040648775.1 Micromonospora sp. NPDC049089 | reverse complement strand
CCGCCCCGCGGCGGGCGGGCCGCCGGTGGGCACCCCCGCACCGCCCGCGCCCCCCACCACCCCCCCCCCGGGGGGGGGCGGCCCCCCCCCACGGCGCCCCCCCCCCACGGCGGAAAGGAGTTTCCGGGCATGACCGTCCAGCTCGACGCCCGTCCGCCGGTCGTACCGGCACCCCAGCGCCCGTCAGGTCGGCTCAGCCGGCTCGACACCCGGTTCTCGCCGTACCTCTACATCGCCCCGTTCTTCCTGATCTTCGGCGTCTTCGGGGCGTACCCGCTGGCGTACACCTTCTGGGTCTCGCTGCACGACTGGGACCTGCTCGGAGTCGACCGCCCCTTTGTCGGGGCGGAGAACTACACCCGGCTGCTGGCCGACGCCGACTTCTGGCACGCGCTGGTCAACACGCTGGGGATCTTCGTGATCTCGACCGTCCCGCAACTGCTCGCCGCGCTCTGGCTGGCCAACCTGCTCAACCGCGGCCTGCGGGCGCGTACCGGTTGGCGGATGGCGGTGCTCGTCCCCAACGTCACGTCCACGGCCGCGGTGGCGATCGTCTTCGGGGTGCTCTTCGGCCGCGAGTTCGGCATGATCAACTGGTTGCTCGACCTGGTCGGGCTGGACGCGATCGAGTGGAAGTCCAACCGGCTGGCGTCCTGGGTGGCCATCTCCGCCATGGTCGACTGGCGGTGGACCGGCTACAACGCGCTGATCCTGCTGGCCGCGATGCAGGCCATCCCCCGCGACCTGTACGAGGCGGCGGCGATCGACGGCGCCAGCCGGGCCCGACAGTTCTGGTCGGTCACCGTGCCGATGCTCAAGCCGACGATCATCTTCTGCACCATCATCGCCACCATCGGCGGCCTGCAACTCTTCACCGAGCCCCGGATGTTCAACTCCGGCACCAACCCGATCCGCGGCGGGCCACTGCGCGAGTCGCAGACGCTGACCATGTACATGTTCGAGAACGCGTTCGCCCCGCACTACAACTTCGGGTACGGCTCGGCAGTGGCCTGGCTGCTCTTCGCGCTCATCGCGATCGTCGCGGCGGTCAACGTGCTCATCCTGCGCCGCCTCGGTGGCGGGGACCGATCGCAGAAGGGAGCCGCGCGATGAGCCGACTCTGGCGGGCCAGCCCGCTCACCTACCTCGCCCTGGTCGTCGCCGCCGGCCTGTCGGTGTTTCCGATCTGGTGGATGTTCGTCGTCGCCAGCCGCAGCAACGACGCGATGGGCCAACTGCCACCCCCGGTCACCCCCGGCGGCAACCTGGGCGCGAACATCGCCCGCCTGTTCGACAACACCGACGCGTACTTCATGACCGGCCTGATCAACTCGGCGGTCGTCGCCACCACTGTGACCGTCTCCGTGGTGTTCTTCTCCAGCCTGGCCGGGTTCGCCTTCGCCAAGCTCAGGTTCCGCGGCCGTAACGCCATGCTGCTGGTGATCATCGCGACCATGATGGTGCCGACGCAGCTCGGCGTGATCCCGCTCTATCTGCTCATGAGCAAGCTGCACTGGAACGACCGGCTGCCCGCGGTCATCGTCCCGGTGCTGGTCACCGGGTTCGGGGTGTTCATGATGAGGCAGTACGCCGGCCAGGCCATCAGCGACGAACTGATCGAGGCCGCCCGCATGGACGGCTGCGGCACCGCCCGGATCTGGTGGCATGTCGTGGTGCCCGCCCTGCGTCCCGCCGCCGCCGTCCTCGGTCTGCTCACCTTCATGACCACCTGGAACGACTTCCTCTGGCCGTACGCTGTACTGAACGACCCGACGAATCCAACAGTGCAACTGTCCCTACGCGCACTGTCGGACGGGTATTACCAGGACATGTCGCAGGTGTTCACCGGAACGGCCATCGCGACGCTGCCCCTGCTACTGGTCTTCGTGTTGTTCGGCCGGCAGATCATCGGCGGAATCATGGAAGGTGCGGTCAAGGCGTGAACGAGCGGAGCGAGTCAACCAACCGGCCCGGCAACGAGATCCGGTTTCCCGAACACTTCCTCTGGGGGACGGCCACCGCCGCGTACCAGATCGAGGGCGCGGCACGCGACGACGGTCGCGGTCCGTCCATCTGGGACACCTTCAGCCGTACGCCGGGCAAGGTGTACCAGGGTCACACCGGCGACGTCGCCTGCGACCACTACCACCGGTACGCGGACGACGTGGCGCTGATGGCCGAGCTGGGCCTGCGGGCGTACCGGTTCTCGGTGGCGTGGCCGCGGATCCAGCCCGACGGCACCGGCCCTGCCAACCCCCGTGGACTGGACTTCTACGACCGGCTCACCGACACGCTGCTCGACCGGGGAATCGACCCGATCGTCACCCTCTACCACTGGGACCTGCCGCAGGCCCTGGGCGACCGGGGTGGCTGGACCAACCGGGACACCGCCGAGCACTTCGCCACCTACGCCACAGCGGTGTACGCCCGCCTCGGCGACCGGATCGACGTGTGGACCACGCTGAACGAGCCGTGGTGCTCGGCCTACCTCGGTTACGCCAACGGCCTGCACGCTCCCGGCGAGCAGGATCCGGCGGCGGCCTTCACCGCCGTACACCATCTGCTGTTGGGGCACGGCCTGGCGGCGCGGGCGTTGCGGGCGGCCGGCGCGCGCAGCGTGGGCGTCACCGTCAACCCGGCCGACGTACGCCCGGCCGACCCGCAGAGCGCGGCCGACGCCGCCGCGGTCCGCCTGGTCGACGGCCTGCACAACCGGATCTTCCTCGACCCGCTGCTGGCCGGCGGCTACCCGGACGACGTCCGCGAGCACGTGGCCCGGATCGTCGAGCCGACGTTCATCCGTGACGGCGACGAGAAGGTGATCGCCGCCCCGATCGACCTGCTCGGCATCAACTACTACGCCCCGACCTACGTCGCCGGTCGGCCCGACGGCGGCGGCAACGGCGCGTACCCGGGCACCGAGGGCGCTGTGCACTTCCTGCCACCGGCCGGGCCGCTCACCGACATGGGTTGGATGATCGAACCGACCGGGCTCACCCGGCTGCTGGAGCGGATCGCCGCCGACTACCCCGGTGTGCCGCTGCTGATCACCGAGAACGGTGCGGCGTTCCCCGACAAGCCCGGCGCCGACTCGCCCGACGGCCCGACGCAGGTGATCGACGCCGATCGCATCGCCTACCTCGACGGGCACCTCCGCGCGGCGCACGAGGCGATCTCCCGGGGCGTGGACCTGCGCGGTTATCTCGTATGGTCATTCCTGGACAACTTCGAGTGGGCGGAGGGTTACCGCAAGCGGTTCGGGATCGTGCACGTCGACTACCTGACCCAGCGGCGCACACCGAAGGCCAGCGCCCGGTGGTACCAGGAGGTGATCTCCCGGAACGGGCTGTGACGAGCGGGGGGAAAGCGCGATGACGACGGCGCAGCGGCCGACGCTCGAAGCGGTGGCAGCGCGGGCCGGAGTGTCCCGCGCCACCGTTTCCCGGGTGGTCAACGGCTCCACCACCGTCGCCGAGCCGATCCGCGAGGCGGTCACCCGGGCGGTCGCCGAGTTGGGGTACGTCCCCAACCTGGCGGCCCGCAGCCTGGTCACCCAGCGCACCGACTCGATCGCCCTGGTCATGCCGGAGGCGGCCACCCGGGTCTTCTCCGACGACCAGGTCTTCCCCGGCATCATCCGGGGCGTCAGCCAGGAGTTGGAGGCGGCTGACAAGCAACTGGTGCTGATGCTCGCCGGCTCGCCGGCCGGGCACCACCGGGTCGAGCGGTACACCACCGGCCGGCACGTCGACGGCGTGCTCTTCGCGTCGCTGCACGGTGCCGACCCGCTGCCCGGCACGCTGGCCCGACTCGGCATCCCGGTGGTGGTCAGCGGTCGGCCGCTCGGCGACGTGCCCGTCCCGTACGTCGACGTCGACCACGTGGCCGGGGTGACCGCGGCCGTCCGGCACATGATCGACAGCGGTCGTCGACGGATCGCGACCATCGCCGGGCCACAGGACATGGTCGCCGGGATCGAACGGCTCAGCGGCTACCGCAGCACTGTCGCCGACGCGGGGCTGCCCGAGATGGTCGCCATCGGTGACTTCACCAGGGAGTCCGGGTCGGCGGCGATGCGGCACCTGCTCACCGAGCACCCCGACCTGGACGGCGTCTTCGCCGCCTCCGACCTGATGGCGCACGCCGCCCTGCGGACGCTGCGCGAGGCAGGTCGGCGGGTGCCCGACGACGTGGCGGTGGTCGGCTTCGACGACATCGAGACAGCCGCCTACACCGAGCCGCCGCTGACCACCGTCCGGCAGCCGATCGTGGAGCTCGGCCGCCGGATGACCCGCCAACTGCTCCGGCTGGCCGCCGGGGAGACCATCGAGCAGGCGATCATGCTGCCCACCGAGCTGATCCGTCGGGCCTCCGCCTGACCTGCTGGTCGGTGGCCGGTGCGGGAGCACGCGGTTAATGCATCGCTGGGGCAGACGATCTTGGTTAGCCTCGCCGACATGCCGGATCCTGTCGCACTGCTCAGCTGCTCCCACCAACTCGTCGAGGTCGAGGCCGTCCTCGCGGCCGTACGGATGGGGGCCTGACGTGCGCATTCGTGTTGCGCAGCCGGACGATGCTCCGGGCGTGGTGGCGCTGCGGGCGATCGTCTTCCCGTACCAGGTGCGCGGCGTCGAGTCGACCCGGAAGATGATCGCCGATCCGGTACCGGGCCGGGACTGGGTCGCCTTCGTGGCCGAGGTCGATGCCCAGGTCGTCGGTTGGGTGACGGCGCAACGCAACGCGTCGACCTCGACGGCGGGCTTCGGTGACATCTCCCTCCTGCACGTGCACCCGGAGCACCGGCGGCGCGGCATCGGCACCGCGCTGCTGACGACCGCGACAGGTCACCTTGCCCCGCTGGGGGTCCGCCGGCTCCGCGCCTTCGCTCAACCGGAGGCGCTGCCGTTCGCCCGCCGACACGGCTACGAGCCCAGTCGTGAGCTGCGCTTCTCTGCGCTCGAACTGAACCCGGCACCCGAGCTGCCGGAGCCGCCGCCGGGCGTACGGCTGCTCCCGATCTCCGACCTCGACCCGCATCGCCTCTATGCGGCGGACGTGGCGGCAGCGCTGGACGAGCCGGGCGACGTACCGGTCGACTCGATCAGCTACGAGAGCTGGCAGTACGACGTCTGGGACAACCTGGGCCTGGACAAGGAGTCCAGCACCGCTGTCGACGTCGACGGGGAGGTGGCCGCCTTCAGCCTGGTGAAGCGGGACGGGGACCGGATGTGGTCGGACTTCACCGGCAGTCTCCCGGCGTACCGGGGGCGGGGCCTCGCCCGGCTCGCCAAGACGGCAGCGCTGCACCGGGCCGCCGCGAACGGCGTGCGCGTCGCGTACACCTCGAACGACGAGGCGAACGGGCCGATGCTCGCGATCAACACCCGGCTGGGCTACCGCCCGGTGGCATCCGAGTGGTCCTGCCTGTCCGACCTGACCTGATCTGACGGCACACCCTGCGTCGATCTTGCACTTCCTGTCCCGACACAAGGGACACAGGCCCTCATGTCGACAACCGAAACTGCAAGATCGGCGGGGCGGGGCGGGGCAGGGCGAGGGCGGGGCGAGGGCGGGGCGGGGCGGGGCGGGGCGAGGTCAGGGTGTTTCGAAGATTCTGCGGGCGGTGGCGTAGGTATCCGCCTCGAACAGCACCAGGCGGGCTTCGGTGACTGTTGTCGGGGTGGCCGGGCGCAGCACCGTCAGGGCCTGGCGGACCGCGTCGTCGACCGGCCAGCCGTAGATGCCGGCAGAGATCAGCGGGAAGGCCACAACGGCCGCGCCCAGTCCGTCGGCCACCCGCAGGCTGTTGGCGTAGCAGTCGCGCAACAGCGCCGACCGGTCCTCCGTGGCCGACCAGACCGGCCCGACGGTGTGGATCACCCAGCGGGCCGGCAGCTCCCCGGCCGTCGTCGCCACCGCCTGCCCGGTGGGCAGGCCCCTGCCGTAGCGGGACGCCCGCAACGCCCGGCACTCCGCGAGGATCGCCGGCCCGCCGCGCTGGTGGATGGCACCGTCGACCCCTCCGCCGCCGAGCAGGGACGAGTTCGCGGCGTTCACGATGGCGTCGACCCGCTGGGCGGTGATGTCGCCCTCGACCAGGGTGATCTCCACGTCAGTCCTTCTCGATGGATTGGCCGAGCGATCGGCGGGCCAGCAGGGTGGCGCCCGCGACCGCCGCCGGCATGATCAACACCGCGCCGAGTGGGATCAGGAAGCAGAGGAAGACGGCCACTCCGAAGCCGAGCGCGGTGGGTCGGTCGGCCTTCAGGATCGTCCGGCGCTGCGGCAGCCGCATCCCCCGTCGGTAGAACGGTGCACCTACCAACTCCACGGCGAGGAACCACCCGCCCACGGCCGCCCCGATGACCGGGACGACGGTCTGGCCGACCACCGGGATGAAGCCGGCGACGAAGAGCGGGATGCCGACCAACGCCGTGAGCGCCAGCAGGCGTACCGAGTCGGCGAGGCTACGGCGCAGCGACGACCAGAAGGGCACGTCCACAGCGCCCGGCGTGCCCCCGTACCGCTGCTCGACCTGCTCGGAGATCTTCTCGTAGAACGGGTCGCCGATGACCAGCGTGACGGCGGTGAAGGTGAGCACGCCAAGCAGGCCGCCGACCCCCAGGAAGGCCAACCCGGCGATCACCCGGACCAGGCTGCGTCCGGTGCTCGACCAGTCGTCGGCGAACGGGGTGACCAGCGCGGCGAGATCGTCCACGAAGTACACCAGTGTGGCGAGCGCGGCCAGGAAGAGCACGCCGGAGATCAACGCCGGCACGATGCCGAGCAGCATCAGCCCCGGGCTGCGGACGTAGAGGCCCAACCCACGCAGGAGCAGCCCCGCCCCGGCGAGGAAGCGTCCGACGACCCCGGTCACCGGGCTGGCGATTCTGCTGGCATCCACGATCGAGCAGCCTAACCAGCGGTGATCGAATCCGCCGGGCGGAGCGCTAGCAGCGAGCCGCCCCGTACACATCAACCGGTTGACGGACGGCAGCGATCCACCGGGGACGCCGAGGTTCGTCGCTGACCGGTCGATTCGCCGGCGGGCCACCCCGACCACCCTTGAGGGTACGAAGTCAGCGGCGGCGAAAGGCGACACGATGCCGGTCATCGAGGTGACCCACCTGAAGAAGCGGTACGGCGACCTGGTGGCGGTCGACGACGTGTCGCTCGCCGTGGAGGCCGGGGAGATCTTCGGCGTTCTCGGCCCGAACGGCGCCGGCAAGACCACCACCGTGGAGTGTGTGGCCGGGCTGCGTGTCCCCGACGGGGGCGGGGTGTCTGTCCTCGGGCTCGACCCCCGCCGGGACGCGGCCCAGCTACGCCAGCGGGTCGGGGTGCAACTCCAGGAAAGCCAACTGCCGGACCGGTTGCGGGTGGCCGAGGCGCTGGAGCTGTACGCCTCGTTCTACCGCAACCCGGCCGACCCGGCCGAGCTGATCGACAAGCTGGGCCTCGGCGACAAGCGGAACACCGCGTACAAGAAGCTCTCCGGCGGCCAGAAGCAGCGGCTCTCCATCGCGCTGGCCCTGGTCGGCAACCCGGAGATCGCCATCCTCGACGAGCTGACCACCGGGCTGGACCCGCAGGCCCGCCGGGACACCTGGGGCCTCATCGAACAGGTCCGCGACAGCGGGGTGACGATCGTGCTGGTCACCCACTTCATGGAGGAGGCCGAGCGGCTCTGCGACCGGGTCGCGGTGATCGACCGGGGTCGGGTGGTCGCCCTGGACACCCCGGCGGGCCTGGTGTCGACGGTGGCTCCGGAACAACGGATCCGGTTCCGGCCCTCAGCTCCGGTCGACGACCGGCTCCTCACCGACCTGCCCGAGGTGTCCGCCGTGCAGCGAACCGGCAGCCAGGTGGTGGTGACCGGCACCGGCGAGCTGCTGCACGCCGTCACGTCGGTGCTCGCCCGCCACCAGATCGTCGCCGCGGACCTGCGGCTGGAGCAGTCCACCCTCGACGACGCCTTCGTCGAGCTGACCGGGCACCGGCCCGCCAACTGAGAGGAAGCACAATGCACGCCTTCCGCCAGATTCTGAGGGTCGAGGCGCGGCTCTACCTGCGGGACCTGCCGACGCTGCTCACCATAGTCGGGCTGCCCACACTGATCCTGGTGGTGCTCGGGTTGATTCCCTCGCTCCGCGAGCCGGATCCGAACTTCGACGGGCAGAACTTCGTCAATTACTTCGCCCCGTCGCTGTTGGTGGTCACCCTGGCCATGGTGGGGGTGAACACGATGCCCATGGCGCTGGCCACCTACCGGGAACGCGGCGTGCTGCGTCGGCTGGCGACCACTCCGGCGCACCCGGGCGCTCTGCTCGCCGCCCAACTGGTGGTGGCCCTGGCCGCGATCCTGGCCAGTGCGTTGCTGCTCATCGTCGTCGGCCGGTTGGCGTTCGAGGTGCCGCTCCCCCGGCACCCGTTCGGCTTCACCCTGGCGTTCGTCCTCGGCACGGCGGCGCTGCTGGCGCTCGGCCTGCTGGTCGCCGCCGTGGCCAAAACCACGAAGGCGGCACAGGCCCTGGCCGTCCCACTGTTCCTGCTCACCATGTTCTTCGGCGGGGTCTACCTCCCCCGGTTCCTGCTCCCCGACGTCGTGGCGCGGATCGGCGACTACACGCCGCCCGGGGTGCAGGCGCTCCTCGACGCCTGGACCGGCACTGCGCCACAGCCGCTGCACCTGGGAATAATGGCGGTGATCGCCGTGGCGGCCGGTGCCGGCGCGGCGAGACTGTTCCGCTGGGAGTGAGCGGGGATGCGATGACACGCGACGGTGGGCACGACCGTCTGGCCAGCTGGCGAGAACGCGAGGCGGTCCTCTACCGCGTCTTCCCCTTCGGTGGGCTGACTCTGGGCACCCTGCTGGCCCTCGTCGCACCGGCACCTGACCAGCCCGGGGCGTTGCCCACCCTCGCCGTCGCCGTGGCGGCCGGAGGCTGGGTCGCCTGGTTCGTCATCCTGCACCCCGGCTGGCAGAGCCGGCGCAGACCGATGGCGGTCTACTACGCCGGGCTGCTCACGTTCGCCGCCGCGCTGGTGGCGGCCAGTCCGTGGTACGGCTTCTTCGCCTGGATCGGGTACATCCACGCCTTTCCGGTGCTGCCCGGGCGCTGGCGCGTCGCGGGCGTGGTCACCACGGCCACCCTGGTCGCCACGTCGCAGGGCGGTGGTCTGTCGGTGGTGGTGTCGCACCTGCCGCTGTGGCTGTTGCTGGTGCTGTTCAACCTGGTGGTGGCCGGCTCGGTGAGCTGGTTCGCAATGATCGCCGAACAGGAGGACGCCAAACGCAAACGGTTGATGGCGGAACTCGGTGAGACCAACCGTCAGCTCACCGAGACGGTGAATGAGAACGCCGGGCTGCACGCCCAGCTGCTCACCCAGGCCCGGGAGGCCGGCGTGCTGGACGAGCGGCAACGAATGGCGCGGGAGATCCACGACACCCTGGCGCAGGGATTGACCGGCATCATCACCCAACTGGAGGCGGCCGAGCAGAGCCGCGACCGGTCGGCCGACTGGCGCCGGCACGTCGACAACGCGCTCGCCCTGGCTCGGGAGAGCCTCACCGAGGCCCGCCGCTCGGTGCAGGCGGTCCGCCCGGAACCGTTGGAAACGGCTCGGCTACCCGACGCCCTGGTCGAGCTGGGCGGGCGTTGGTCGGCCCTGAACGGGGTACGGGCCGACGTGGCCACTACCGGCACGCCCCGCCCGCTGCACCCGGAGGTGGAGGTGACCCTGCTGCGGGCCGCCCAGGAGGCGCTGTCAAACGTGGCCCGGCACGCCGCCGCGTCGCGGGTCGGGCTGACCCTGTCGTACATGGCGGACGTGGTCACGCTCGACGTCCGTGACGACGGGGCGGGCTTCGACGTCGCCGACCAGCCGGCGTCCCGTGAGCCGGGCGGCGGGTACGGGTTGACCGCCATGCGGCAACGGGTGACAAGGGTCGGTGGCGAGTTGGCCGTCGAATCCGAGCCGGGCAGCGGCACCGCCATCTCGGCGTCCGTTCCCGCGCTACCCGGAGGTGCCGGTTGACCGCCCCGATTCGGCTGCTGATCGTCGACGATCACCCGGTGGTGCGGGACGGCCTGCGGGGGATGTTCACCGGTGACCCCGATTTCGAGGTGGTGGGCGAGGCGGCGGACGGCTCGGAGGCGTTGGCCCTGGTCGCGTCGCTGCAGCCGGACGTGGTGCTGATGGATCTACGGATGCCCGGCATGGACGGGGTGACAGCCATCGGCAGGCTGGCTCGCACCGGCAGCACCGCCCGGGTGCTGGTGCTCACCACCTACGACACGGACGCGGACGTGCTGCCGGCGATCGAGGCAGGTGCGACCGGATACCTGCTCAAGGACACACCTCGGGAGGATCTGGTTCGCGCGGTCCGAGCGGCAGCCCGGGGCGAGTCGGTGCTGGCGCCGAGCGTCGCCGGCCGGCTGATGGGTCGGCTGCGCGCTCCCGCCGAGGAACCGCTCAGTCAACGGGAGCTTGAGGTGCTCACCCTGGTGGCCCGGGGCGCCTCCAACCGGGAGGCGGCGACCCGCCTGTTCATCAGCGAGGCCACCGTCAAGACGCACCTGCTGCACGTGTACGCCAAGCTCGGGGTCAACGACCGGGCCGCTGCGGTGGCCACCGCGTACGACCGGGGGTTGCTGACGCCCGGCGGGCGGTGAGCGGCACCGGGCAGGATGGGCGGATGCGCGCGTCCCGACTGATCTCGTTGCTGTTGCTGTTGCAGTCGCGCGGGTCGATGACAGCGGGCGAGCTGGCGCGGGAGTTGGAGGTCTCCGAGCGGACCGTCTACCGGGACGTTCTGGCGCTCTCCGCGGCGGGCGTGCCGGTCTACGCCGACCGAGGGCGGGCCGGCGGCTACCGCCTGCTCGGCGGGTACCGCACCCGGCTGACCGGGCTGACCCGGGACGAGGCGGAGGCGCTCTTCCTCGCCGGGCTGCCCGGACCGGCCGGCGAGATGGGGCTCGCCGACGCCGTCGCGTCCGCCGAGCTGAAGGTGCTCGCCGCACTGCCACCCGCACTGCGCGACGCGCCGGCCCGAGCCGGGCAGCGGTTCCACCTGGACGTACCGGGCTGGTTCCGGCAGAGCACGCCACCGCCCTGGCTGCCCGAGCTGGCCCGAGCGGTCTGGGGCGACACTGTGGTGGAGCTGCGCTACCGACGCGGCGACCAGGAGGTGACCCGCCAGGTCCAGCCGTACGGCCTGGTGCTCAAGAGCGGGGTCTGGTATCTGGTCGGTCGGGTCGGCGACGATGTACGCACCTACCGGGTGGACCGGGTCACCGGGGTCGAGGTGGGCGACGAACACTTCGACCGCGACGAGGGCTTCGACCTGGCCGGGCACTGGCGCGAGCAGGCCGGGTCGTTCCTGCGGACCATGCTGCGGACCGAGGTCGCCGTCCGCCTGAGCCCCGCCGGCCTGCGCCAGCTCCGGCACCTGGTCGACGCCCCCTTCGTGTACGACGAGGTGGTCGCCACCGCCGACGAGCCCGACGGGCAGGGGTGGGTCGTAACGCGGCTGCCCGTCGAGTCGGTCCCGGTGGCGTACCACCAACTGCTGGGCCTCGGCCCCGAGGTCGAGGTCATCGACCCACCTGAGCTGCGGCGGTTGTTCGCGGAGAGCGCCGAGCGGCTCGCCGCGCTCTACCGGTAGCCGGTCACGTCCGCCGGCTTGCCCGCGTCGACCACCTCGGTGATATAGCGGAAACCCTCGGGTTGGCTGCCGTCGAGGTCGGTGAAGCCGTACACCTTGGACAGGCTGCCGGCGTCGACGGACCTGCCGTTCCAGCGGGCCTTCTCCTCGTCGGCGGCGAGCGCGGCCACCGCCCGGCCGACGAAGGCCGGGGTCTCCGAGATGAGGAAGTTCGGGTCGGTGGCGGCCCCGTCGCGCCAGTTCTCCTCGGTCACTCCGAAGTGCTCCAGCATCGCCTCGGAACGGATCCAGCCGGGGGTCAGTGCCACGGCCGTGCAGCCGTGCGGCTTCAGTTCGTGCGCCTGACTGAAGGCGAGCCGGTTGACCGAGACCTTCGCCAGGTCGTAGAAGACCGACAGCCGGTAGTTCTCGTCGTTGTACGCCTTGGTGCCGTCGCCCATCTCCACCACCAGGCCACCGGGCTTGCGGATCAGCAGCGGCAGGGCGAAGTGGCTGGTGATGATGTGCGTGTCGACGGCCAGTCGCAGGGTACGGAAGCCGGCGTCGAGCGGTTGCTCCCAGACCGGCTTGTCCCAGGTGACCAGTGGGTCGCCGCCCCAGATGTCGTTCACCAGCACGTCGAGTTGGCCGTGCTCGGCGTCGATCCGGGCGACCAGGTCGCGGACCTGATCGGGCACTAGGTGGTCGACCTGGACGGCGATGCCGGTGCCGCCGGCCGCGGTGACCAGCTCGGCGGTCTCCTCGATGGTCTCCGGTCGATCCATCTCGGAGCGGCCGGCCCGGGAGCTGCGACCGGTGGCGTAGACAGTGGCCCCGGCCGCGCCGAGCTGAACGGCGATCTGCCGCCCGGCGCCACGGGTGGCACCGGCGACGAGCGCGATCTTTCCGGTTAGCGGTTGTGTCATGCCTGCGACGTTGTCAGGGATACCTGACAACCGACGTCCGAATTCGGTACTCGATCTAGTCGACCAGTCGGACCCGGACCCGGCGGTTGGCCCGGCCCTTGCTCTCCACCTTCACGACCTGGACCTTGCCGATCTGGGCGGTGGAGGCGACGTGGGTGCCGCCGTCGGCCTGCACGTCCAGCCCGACGATGTCGACGATCCGGACCTCCTGCTCATCCGGCGGGATGAGGTTGGACTGGGTACGGATGATGTCCGGCAGGGCCAGCGCCTCGGTGCGCGGCAGCACCCGGGTGGCTACCGAGCGGTCGGCGGCCACCTCGGCGTTGACCAGCTCCTCGATGCGACTCTTGAAGTCCGGGGGCACCTCGGGGAGGTTGAAGTCCATTCGGGCCTCGCCCGGTTCCATCGAGTTGCCGGTCACGAGCGCACCGAAGTCGCGGAACACCACACCGCAGAGCACGTGCAGCCCGGAGTGGGTACGCATCAGCCGGGTGCGGCGCTCGTCCTCCACCGCGCCGACGACCTCGGTGCCGACCGGCGGCAGCGGATCACCCTCGGCGGGAATCAGGTAGGGGTCGTCGCCCTTGCGGGTGCCGACGATCCGGGTCTGCACGCCCTGCCAGAGCAACACACCGTGGTCGGGTGGTTGGCCACCACCGCCCGGGTAGAACGCCGAACGGTCCAACACGATGCCCTGCTCGGCATCGGAGTGCAGGACCGTGCACGTCCATTCGCGCAGGGTCGGGTCGGCAAGGTCCAGCCGGTGCGTCCGGCCGTGCTGTGTGACGCCCATGACAGGGCAGGTTACTCGTTCAGGAAGCCGGAGATGCGGTCCCGCAGATCGGCGCGTTCCGACCAGAGCACGCCGGGCCGGTCGTACACGTGCAGGGTGGCCTGGGGCAGCGCCACGGCGAGCCGCTCGGCGACCTCGACCGGGTGCAGGTCGTCGCCCGCGCAACCGATCACCAACGCCGGTGCGGTGACCGCCGTCAGGTCACCGATCTGGCGCAGCGGTGTCTGGTCGGTGAGCGTGGCCAGACCGTCGGCGAGACCGTCACGGAGCAGTTGGTCGAGCCGTTGTCGCAGGTAGGCCCAGCCGGCCGGGGTGTTACGCACCGCCGGGGGCAACTCCAGCGTGACGATGTCGGCGACCGCCGAGGCGTCGCCGCTCTCCACCGCTTCCAGGAGGTCGGTGATGCGCTCCCGGGCGGCCGGCCCGCGTGGCTCGTCGAGGACCGCCGGCAGGAAGAAGACCAGCTTGTCGAAGCGCTCCGGGCTCTCCACGAGGAGTCGGCAGAGGGCACCCGCGCCGAGACTCGCGCCGAACGCCCGGCTGGCGCCGCCAAGGTCGGCGATCGCCCGCAGATCCCGGGCCAGGTCCAGATAGTCCCACGGCCCGTCCGGGGCTTCGGAACGGCCGTGCCCACGGAACTGGAAGAACACCTTGCGACCGTTCACCCCACTGCCGAACGGTCGGGTGGTGGCGATGCCGTTGCCCAACCCGTGCGCGAACACGGTGACCGGATCACCGGTGCCGGTGACCAGCCGTTCCAGCCGTACGCCGTGCGGGGTGGTGATCAGCTCGGTCTCCGGCTCCGGCAGCGCCGGCCGGCCGGTACGCGGCCCACCCGGCCCGGGACCCCAGGTGCGGGGCCCGCTGTCGGGTGGGGGCGGCCAGCGAAAACCTCTCACCAGAACCCTTTGCCGTCACCGAGTTCGCGGAGGCCGATTCGGACATCGAGCAGATAGATCAGACCGGCGGCGATGCCGACCAGTCCGAAGAGGCTGATCGGACCGAAGCCGAGCAGGGTGAGCACGAGGCAGACCGCCAGGATGGCGATCCAGCCGCCCTTGGGCAGCGTCCCGATGGCGGGGAAGGCGTCGGAGCGCTGCGTGATCGCGTGCACCAGGGCGACACCCTGAACGATCAGCGCGAAAACGAGCAGGATCAGCTGGATCACTTCACGGACGGCGAAGGCGAAGATCGGCGCGGCGTTGGCCATGCCGGCCAGTTTATGTCCACGACCCCGGCTACGTCCGACAAGGACGCCACCGGGGTCGCGGCCACGGTGAACTACTCGGCTGCCGGACGGGTCCGCTTGGTGGCCCGGGGAAGCTTCGCCGACGGGGCCTCGACCGGCTTGGCGGCCTTCGGCGCGCGGGCGGCCTTCTTGACGGCGGCCGGCTTGGCCTCGGCGATCTCCGCCACGTCGGCCGGGGTCGGCGCGTCGGTGGGGGCCGCAGCGGTGGGGGTGGCGGCAGCCGCGGGGGTGGCGGCCGGCGTCACGGCCTCGGTGGCCTCGATGTCGGCGTTGACCGTCTCGGCGGCCTCCAGCACGCCGGCACCGACGACCCGCTCGCCCCGGGCGACCAGCGCGCCGTACGCCGCGAACGCACGCTCCTGGGCGACCTGGGCGCCCGCGACCACCAGGGCGGCGTTGCGGGTCGCGGCGGCGCGCAGCTTGTCGATGTCGGCGGCCTCGCGCAGCTTCGCCAGGTCGGCGGTCTCGTTGGCGGTGCGCAGCGTCTCGGTGGCCTTCTGCTTCAGCTCGAAGCCGGTCAGCACGGCCCGGCCGCCCAGGTCGGCGACGACCCGGGTGCTGAGGACGCCGACCACGGCCGGCAGCTTGCGCAACTGCTCGATGGCCAGTTCACCGGCGCCGGCTGCGGCGTAGATCGGGGCGGGGATGCGGTTGGTCTTCGGCTCGCTCATGACGTCTCCTCTTCGGCCGCCTCGGCGGCCTTCTTCTTCTGGGGGATGCTGGTGCTGCCCGGGGCGGGGGCGGTGCCCGCCTCGGTGACGGCGACCGACTCGAGCACGGCCTCGGTCGGGGTGCCGCCGACGGTGGTGGGGCCGGTGGCGGCCACATTGGCCAGGTCCGCGGCCTGGCTGGCGGGCTGGTCCGCGGCCCGATCGGCGGGCTGGTCGGCCTGCGCCGTCTCGGCTTCGGCCTCGGCCAGCCGGGTGTTCTCCCGGCGGAACGTCTCGTAGATCTGACTGAGCGACTGCTTCTGCGCCATCGTCAGGTCGGCGTCCACGGCGATGGCGGCGAGCACCCCGTGGCCTTCCTTGTCGTCGAGCAGACCGGCGCGCAGGTACATCGCCGGCGTGGACACCCGCAGCGCGCTCGCCAGTTGCTGGAGCACCTCGGCGCTGGGCTTGCGCAGGCCGCGCTCGATCTGGCTGAGGTACGGGTTGCTGACCCCCGCCTGCTCGGCGAGCTGCCGTAGCGAGATCTTGGCGTTGCGCCGAAGATCGCGGATGAACCCGCCGACGTCGGGAAGGTCCTTGGGTGTGGCCATGCCAGCGACGCTAACCGCCCGCGCTAGCTGTTGCAAGCAAAACGCTAACCATAGTTAGCAAGGTCTCAGGACCCCGTTTGCGCGCCGCTCAACCGATCCGTACGGTCCGTCCGTGGACAAGATCACAGTCAATGGAGCAAGCATCGCGTACGACGAGGCCGGCACCGGTTTGCCCGTCGTTCTGCTGCACGCCGGAATCGCCGACCGGCGGATGTGGCGGGGGCAGGTGTCCGCGCTCGCCGCCCGGCACCGGGTGATCGTTCCGGACCTGCGCGGCTACGGAGACTCCGAGCTCCCCCCGACCCCGTTCACGCACCACGACGACGTGGCCGGGCTGCTGGACGCGCTCGACCTGCCCCGGGCCGCCCTGGTCGGCTGCTCCTTCGGTGGGGCGGTCGCCATCGACACCGCGCTGGCCCACCCCGACCGGGTGAGCGCGCTCGCGCTGTTCGACACGGCGGTCTCCGGGAACGAGTGGTCCGACGAGGCGAACGACCTCTGGGACGACCTGGTCGGCGAGGTCGACCCGGACGACTTCGTCGCCGGTGCGGCCGGTGAGGTCCGGTTCTGGGTGGTCGGCCCGCGACGCCAGCCGGAGGACGTCGACAGGGAGCTGGTCGCGTTCGCGCAGGAGATGGACCAGCGTGCCCTCGCCGCAGAGCTGGCGCTTGGCGCGGTCGAGGTGGGAGAGCTGTCGCCACCGGCGATCGGTCGTCTCGGTGAGCTGAAGATCCCCGTCCTGGTCACCGCCGGCGCGGCCGACGTGCCGGACATCAGTCGGCTCGCCGACCGGATCGCCGCCGAGGTCCCCGGCGCGGTACGACTGCCCGACGTGCCGGACGCCGCCCACCTGCTGCCGCTGGAGCGCCCGGAGCCGGTCAACGCCGCACTGCTCGACTTCCTGAGCTAGAGCGCGCTCACCAGAGCGGGCGGACCGCCCCGACCGGTACCCCACCACCGAAGAGCGGCACCTCGGCGTACTCGGTCAGCACCGGAGCGTCCACGCCGAGCCGGCGCAGCGCGGAGACCAGTACCGGCATCCGGGCCCGGTCGGCGCCGTCGTCGATCTTCAACGCGACGGCGGCGGCGCCCCGCCCCGC
>NZ_JBEZEH010000087.1:0-9511 GCF_040648775.1 Micromonospora sp. NPDC049089 | reverse complement strand
GCCGGCGGGGCGGGCGGGCCGGGGGACCGGCCGCTGGATCCGCGCGGGGTGGGAGCCCGTCGCGATAGATGACACGCGCCGGACGCCCCGAAGCCCGGCAGCGCCACGGCGATCACGCCCTCGGCACCGACCTTGGCCAGCGCACCCGGGACACCACGCATCAGCCGGGTGTCGTCGGCCTGGGTGCCACCCACGATCTCCGGGTACGCCCGCATCGCGTCGGCCACCGTGCGCGGCACCGAGCCGGGCTCGGCGTCGACCAGCCGGAGGTACGCCCCGGCCAGACCGGCCAGCGACACCGCGAGGACCGGCGCGCCGCACCCGTCGACCCCCACCGCCGCCGCCTGCTCGCCGGTGAACTCCTCGATGGCGGCCCGCAGCCGCTGCTGAAGCGGGTGCTCCGGCCGCCAGTAGCCCTCCCGCGACCATCCGGCGGCCTCGCAGGTCAACAGCATCCCGCTGTGCTTGCCGGAGCAGTTCATCTGCACCCGGGTCGGGCCGCCACCGGCCCGGAGCACCGCCTCCCGCGCTGCGGCCCCCACCGGCAGGTCGGGCGGGCAGTGCAGCGCCGACGCGTCCAGCCCGGCGCGCTCCAGCAGCGCACCGACCCGGGCCAGGTGGAACTCCTCGCCGGCGTGGCTCGCCGAGACCAGCGCCACGTCGGCCGGGTCGGTCAGGGCAAGGCCGGCCCGGAGCATCCCGATCGTCTGCATCGGCTTGCTGGCCGAGCGGGGAAAGATCGGCGAGGTCACGTCCCCGGCGGACGCCACCGCGACACCGGCGGCGTCCAGCACCACCACCGAGCCGCGGTGCGCACCCTCCACGAACCCGGACCGGACCACCTCGGCGAGCGGCGCGCCACCCTCGTACGTCTTCGTCACGCGCTGGACGGTACCGACGGTCCGGGGGTGCCCGGCGGCGGGGTGACCAGGAGGTCCACCGCCCGGGTGACAGGGGCGCGGGACAGACCTGCCCTTACAGCCCGAGCAGTTCGCGAGCCTCGGCGGTGGTCAATGGCGGGCGCTGGGCGAGCTGGGCGAAACCCACCGCGCGGGCCACCAGTTGCATGTTCGACTCCACCGGACGGCCCTTGGCGTACGTCACGGTGTCCTCCATGCCGACCCGCAGGTGCCCGCCGGTCGACAGAGCGGCCAGCATCACCGGGATCGTGCTGCGGCCGACGCCGGTGGCCGAGAAGGTGGTGCCCTCGGGCAGGTCCCGCAGCATCCGGTGGGCCGCGACGAGGGTCTCGGTGGTGCCCGGCATCCCGCCCGGCACGCCCATCACGAAGTCGACGTGCACGTGCCCGCCGGCCGGCAGCCCGTACTTGCCGAGCAACCGCTGCAACGCGGACAGGTGGCCGAGGTCGAAGATCTCGTACTCCGGGACGATCCCGCGTTCCTGCATCCGGGTGTGCAGGTCGACGATGAACTCCCAGCGGTTGAGGAAGACGTCGTCGCCGAAGTTGACAGTGCCCATGGTGCAGGAGGCCATGTCCGGACGGGCGTCGAGCACTGCGAGCCGGGCGGCCTCCGGGTCGGTCACCGCGCCACCGGAGGAGAGCTGCACGATCAGGTCGGTGCTCTCCCGCAGCGCCGCCACGGTGTCGGCCAGCCGCACCGGGTCGAGCGTCGGTCGGGCCTCGTCTTCGCGGATGTGGACGTGGATCACGGCGGCGCCGAGCGCCTCGCACTCCTTGGCGGTGAGCAGCAACTCGTCGAGGGTCACCGGCAGCGCCGGCACCTCCGCCTTGGCCGACTCAGCGCCGGTCGGGGCTACCGTGATCAACGTCCCTGTCGTCATGCCGGCGATCCTAGACGGCCCGCTCAGGAGGGGTCGATCGCCGCCGCGGTCTCGCCGATCAGCAACGCGGCGTCGTCCGGGACGTTCCGCTTCAGGACCGCGAGCGCGACCTGGCCCAGCTCGTGGTGCAGCACGGCGGTGCCGACGAAGCCGACCGCCCGGCCATCGAGCGTCACCGGCGTACCGGCCACCGGCGGCTGATCGGTGGTCACCCCGTCCAGATGCAGCAGTACGAGGCGACGCGGCGGCCGGCCCATGTTGTGCACCCGCGCCACCGTCTCCTGCCCCCGGTAGCAACCCTTGTCCAGATGCACCGCCGGGGCGATCAGGTCGACCTCGGCCGGGATGGTCCGGTGGTCGGTGTCCACCCCGACCCGGGGCTGCCGGGCGGCCACCCGGATCGCCTCGTACGCCCACAGCCCCGCGAGCGGCACGCCGGCGCCGCGCAACTCCGCCACCACCTGGTCCATCGCCGACCGGGGCACCAGCAGGTCCACCCCGAGCGGACCACGTCGGGCCCAGCCGCCGATCGGCAGCGGTCGTACGTCGTACCGCGCGCTCGCCCGTGGTGGCACGGCGCCGTGCGGGAACTTCGGACCCGGCACCGCGACCACGTCCGGTGCGGCGAGCCCGGTCACGCCGAGCGTGCCGAGCGCCTCCATGGCCGCCGGCCCGACCAGCGACAACAGTGCGCGCTCGGCCGTCGCGTCGCGTGGCTCGACCTTGCTGAAGAACCGCATCTTCTCCAGGTAGGTCAGCAGGCCCTCGGTCGCACCCGGCTCGGTGTCGAGCCAGGCGGTCTCGCCGTCCTCGGCGACCATGGCGTGCTGCTCGACGTGGCCGTGCGGGGACAGCACCAGCAACTCGGTGCCCTCGCCTGCGGAGAGCGCGGTCAGGTGCTGCGAGGTGACAGTGTGCAGCCAGCCGGCCCGCTCTTCCCCGGGCACCGCGATGACCCCCCGGTGCGACCTGTCGACCAGACCGACAGCGGTGTCGAGGGTGCGCTGCTCGCGCAGCGGGTCGCCGTAGTGCGCGGCCACCCCCCGCACCCCGGCCGCGACGTGCGCTGGATCCGGCTGGTCACGGCTGGCCTCGTCGATGCTCTCGACTGCCACCGCGCCCGCGATGTCGATCATTTCTCGTCCCCGTTCTCGCAGCGTACGCAGACGCCGAAGAGTGACACGTGCCCGATGTCCACCCGGAACCCGCGCTGCGCGGCCAACTGGTCGGCGAGCGGGCGGAGCAGCTCCGGATCGATCTCGTCGATCGCGCCACACTCCCGGCAGACCAGGTGGACGTGTTGGTGCTCACCGGCGGCGTGATAGGTCGGTGAGCCGTGCGACAGGTGCGTGTGGGTGACCAGACCGAGCCGTTCCAGCAGCTCAAGCGTGCGGTAGATGGTGGTGATGTTGACGCCGGCGGCCACCTCCCGGACTGCGGTGTGCACCTGCTCCGGGGTGGCGTGGCCCAGATCGAGCACCGCCTGGAGAACGAGCTGCCGCTGGGCCGTCAGCCGCAGCCCACGGGCCCGCAGCATTTCCGCGAGGGAGGATTCGGACACGCTCCGATCATAGTTCGGCCACCAGGCTGTCCCCCGCACCGCGATCGATCACCGCTACGCTCGCGGTCATGGTGACGTCGTCCGTCGGCAATGTCCCGGCTGCTCCCAGCCCGCGGATCGCCGTGCTCGGGCGGGGCCTCATCGCGACCAACGAGCCCGTGCTCCGCGGCGACGACCTGGGCGTTCTGCGCGGCGACGGGCTCTTCGAGTCCATGCACCTGCGCCAGGGCCGGCCGTGGTTGCGCGACGAGCACCTGGCCCGAATGACCACGGCTGCGGCGGCCGTCGACCTGGATCTGCCCCCCGCCGACGCGCTCATCGACCTCCTCGGCACGGTGCGTGCGGGCTGGCCCGCACCGGTGGAGGGCGCGCTACGGCTGGTCTGCACCCGGGGCTCCGAGGCCGGCGGCCCGCCGACCGTCTACGCCACGCTGACCGAGGTGCCGGCGTCGTCGCGGGCGGCCCGGCGGAACGGGATCACAGTGGCCACCCTGCCGTTGGGGGTGCCCGCCGACGCGCGTACCGGGCTCGACTGGTTGCCGGCCGGGATCAAATCCACGTCGTACGCGGTGAACAGCGCCGCCCGCCGCTGGGCACAGCGGGCCGGCGTGGACGACGTGCTCTGGGTCTCCTCCGACGGGTACGCCCTGGAGGGGCCGATCGCGAACGTGGTGTGGCTCACCGCGGGCACGCTCTGCACCGTGCCGGCCGCGACCACCGGCATCCTGCCCGGCACGACAGCGGCCTGGCTGCTCGCCCACGCTCACGGGCTGGGCCTGGACGCCGCCGAACGGATGGTCACCCCGGCCGAGCTGCACGCCGCCGAGGGGGTCTGGTTCAGCTCGTCCGTGCGCGGGCTCGCCGAAATCCGAATGCTGGACGGGGTGCGCCGGAACCCTTGCCCGCGCACCCCCGCCCTGCACTCACTGCTGGGCTTCCCCGTCGGGTAGCGGTCAGCCGCCGACCCGGACGAGTCGGGCGGAGAGGTGCGGGCTGAGCCCGTGCCCCATGGCGGCCATCTCCTGGGCGTAGAGCAGCGCACCCTCGACGATGCCGAAGAGCCGGTGCCCGCCGGTGACCTCCTTGGCGGTCGGAGTCCGGACCACTGCGTCGGTGGCGAATTCGATCTGCGTGCCGGTGCGCTTGCCCAGGTGCAGCTCCATGATCCCGGTCGGGGTGGTGATCAGCGCCTCCAGCTCGTCGGTCGCCCGCCCGTCCACCAGCACCGGTCGCCACCAGCCCGCCTCGCGGCCGGCCGGACGGACCGGCTTGCTCTGCTCGTCGAGGATCCACGCACGCGACTCGTAGTGCAGGAACGGGCGGCCGTCGTGGCTGATCCGGATCTCCTGCGCGTAGTCGAAGTCCTCGATGGTGGGGAAGCCACCCTTGCCCCGACCGCGCCACAGACCGATGTACGGCAGCAGGGCGTCCAGCGCGGGGTGCAGCTTCGGCCCGACCCGCAGGTCGTGGCTCTCCTCGAACGGGTACTCCTCGACCGGCGGCGCGTTCAGCCACGGCGGCTGCAGCGGGTTCTCGCTCATCAGCGTCACCTTGCCTCTTTCGTTCGCGACTGCGGGGCTCGCAAAACCGGCTCACTCCTCGCGCTCACCAGCGTCCTCTCGAAATGCGTACGGCAAGGTAGACCAGGCCACCGGCGAGCCCGCCCAGGCCAGCGACCAGCAGGCTGACAAACCCGATCTCGGTAACCATCCCGGCCATCCTATGCTGGGCCACATGGCCCGCAATCTCGTCGTGAAGGCCACCGCGGGGGCGGACGCCCCGGAGCGGTGCGCGCAGGCATTCACCGTCGCCGCGACGGCGGTAGCGGCCGGGGTGGACGTCTCGCTCTGGCTGACCGGTGAGTCCACCTGGTTCGCGCTGCCCGGTCGCGCCCAGCAGTTCGACCTGCCGCACTCCGCGCCCCTGGCCGAGTTGTTGCACGTCATCCTGACCAGCGGCCGGGTGACCGCCTGCACGCAGTGCGCGGCCCGTCGGGAGATCGGCCCGGACGACGTACTCCCCGGCGTCCGGATCGCCGGTGCAGCGGTCTTCGTCGAGGAGGCGTTGGCCGAGGGCGCGCAGGCGCTCGTCTACTGACCGCACGGCGGCGGCCTGTCGATCCGAGCGGAGTGTCGATACCGACCCGACATCTCGGACGGCTGCCTACGATTCGGATGTGACCGAGGCGGCGGAGAGGTTCTTCGAGACACTGCCGTCGCGCGCAGCCGAGGTTCTGGGCGGCCTGGCCGACGGCACCCTCCAGATCGACCTCGGCGACGACCACCGCACCGAACACTGGCTGGTCCGGATGCGGCCCGGGTCGGTGCAGGTCACCCGGGAGCGTGGGCCGGCCGACGCGATCTGGTACAGCAGCGCCGCCCTCTTCGACCGGCTGATCAGCGGCGAGGCCCAGGGGGTCGCGGCGGTGCTGCGCAACGAGAGCACGTTCAGCGGGAACGTGGTGCTCTTCCTCGCCTTCCGCCGGTTCTTTCCCAACCCGCCCGGCACCCGCGACCCCCGCGAAACGGCCCGACGAGCAGCGGGGCGACTTCGGTGAAGGACCTCGTCAGCATCCTGGACGGCAACACCTTCCTGGTCAGCGACCGGCGTGGCGACATCGAACCCTCCTACGACTTCCCCAACGGGATGTTCTCCTTCGACACCCGCTTCCTGTCCACGTGGGTGCTCACCCTGGACGGCCAACGGCTGCACGCCCTCTCCGTCGACGATGCCGAGTCGTACCGCACCCGGTTCTTCCTCGCCCCCGGCGAACCCACGCACTATCTGGACGCCAAGGCGTCGGTGATCCGCAGCCGGGCGATAGTGGGCAGCTTCGAGGAGGAGCTGACAGTGCTGAACCACCTCGGCGCGGAGGTCGAGTGCACCCTCCGGATCGAGATCGGGGCCGATTTCGCCGACCTGTTCGAGATCAAGAACTCTCGGCAGAAGCGGGGACGGACCACGATCACGGTCGCCGAGAACGAATTGCGGCTGTCCTACCGGCGAGAGGCGTTCCACCGGGAGATGGTGGTCAGCACCACCGCGCCGGCGCAGGTCGACGACACCGGAATGACCTTCCGGATCCGGATAGCCCGCAACGACAGCTGGACCACCAGACTGCACGTGTCCAGCGTCGTCTATGGCGCCCGGGGCGAGGACATCCGGGCCACCCTCCCGTACGGCGGCAGCCGCAGCGCGGACGCGATCCGGGCCGAACAGCAGGAGCTCATCGACCGGGCGCCGAAGCTCGGCTGCGACTGCGAGCCGCTGGCCGGGGCGTACCGGCGCAGCCTCAACGACCTGGCCGCGCTGCGCTACGAGTCGATCGCCCTGGGCGTACGGCTGATCGCCGCGGGACTCCCCTGGTTCATGACCCTGTTCGGCCGGGACAGCATCATCACCTCGTTGCAGGTGCTGCCGTTCCTGCCGGAACTGGTCCCGCCGACCATCCTGATGCTGGCCGGACTACAGGGGCAGCGGGTGGACGACTTCCGGGACGAGGAACCCGGCAAGATCCTGCACGAGCTGCGGTACGGGGAGACCGCCGGCTTCGAGGAGCAGCCACACTCGCCGTACTACGGGTCGGCCGACTCGACGCCCCTGTTCATCATCCTGGTCGACGAGTACGAGCGGTGGACCGGTGACGCGGCACTCGTCCGCAAGCTGGAACCGCAGATCCGCGCGGCGCTGGAGTGGATCGACACCTACGGTGACCTGCTCGGCACCGGTTACCTCTGGTACCAGACCCGCAACCCGGAGACCGGCCTGCAGAACCAGTGCTGGAAGGACTCCTGGGACGCCATCTCGTACGCCGACGGTCAACTGCCCGGTTTTCCCCGGGCCACCTGCGAGTTGCAGGGCTACGCCTACGACGCGAAGGTCCGAGCCGCCCGGCTGGCTCGGACCTTCTGGAACGACCCGGAGTTCGCCGACGAGTTGGAGCGGCAGGCCGCCGACCTGAAACGGCGGTTCGACCGCGACTTCTGGATCGCCGACCGCGAGCACTACGCGCTCGCGCTGGACGCCGACGGCCGGCAGGTGGACGCGCTGACCTCGAACATCGGGCACCTGCTGTGGAGCGGCATCGTGGACGAGTCCCGCGCCGGCAAGGTGGTCGAGCACCTGCTCGGGCCACGGCTGTTCTCCGGCTGGGGGGTGCGGACGCTCGCCTCGGACGAGGGGCGGTACAACCCGATCGGCTACCACGTGGGCACCGTCTGGCCGTTCGACAACTCGATCATCGCCTGGGGGTTGTGGAGGTACGGCTTCCGGGAGGAGGCCGGGTTGCTCTGCGAGACGATGCTGGCCGCGTCCCGGTACTTCGGGGGTCGGCTGCCGGAGGCGTTCGCCGGCTACGCCCGTGACCTCACCGACTATCCGGTGGAGTACCCGACCGCATGCAGCCCGCAGGCCTGGTCGGCAGGCACCCCGCTGCTGCTGCTGCGCGTGATGCTGGGGTTGGAGCCGCAGGGCGAGCACCTGATCATCGACCCGGCCGTGCCGCCGGGCATGGGCCGGGTGGAGCTGCTGGACATCCCCGGCCGGTGGGGCAAGGTCGACGCGTTGGGGCGCAGCCGTGGCCCCGAGGACCAGCCGGACGGCCGCTGACCCGCCCGGCTCAGCTCGGGCAGCCGACGGTGGCGGCGAGTCGGGTGGCGTCCGGGCTGATCTCGGCCAGCACCGTGACGGCGCCGCTGCGGTACGCGTACACCGGGGGTTGGTCCAGCAGTGGGGCGTTGCCGGCCAGCGGGGCGAGGGCGACCGTCGAAGCCGCCGGGCCCTGACCGTCGACGAACCAGGCGGTACGGGCGAGCCCGCCGCCCGGGCAGGGCGCGGTGGCCAGCTCCGGCGTGGCGTCGCCCGGCCGGTCGAGGGCTTTCAGCGCGGCGGTCAGCGCGGCGGCCTCCGGGCCGGCAGCGGTGGCCGGAGCCGGCGTGTAGCCGGCGCCGACGGGCCGGCAACCGGTGTCGACGACCAGTCGCACCCGGCCGTCGACGGTCGGCCGGCCCTCGACGGCCACGAAGTCTCCTGCGTCGGCGCGCAGCTCGGGGCCGTCCATCCCGGGCCCGACCCCGGCCCGCCAGCTCGCCGGCAGCCGCTCGGCGATGCCGGCCAGCACGGCCCGCTCGTCACCGGTGGCAGCCAGCACCCCGACTTCGCGTCGCAACCTCGCCCCGTCGGCGAACGGGGTGACCCGGCAGCCGGACGCGACCCGCGCCGGGCTCAGTTCCAGCAGTCCAGCCGCACCGGCCGCGCGAGCCAACTCGCCGACCGCCCGGTCGACCACCGGGCCAGCCTGATCGAGGGACCGCTGCTCGCGGACTGTCGGCGGGTCGTTTCGCACCGATATCCAGGTGAGCCCGGCCAGCAGCACCGCCCAGGCCACTGTCACGGCCAGCAGCCAACGCCGCCGCGACCGGGCCGGTGTCGGCGCGGCGGGGCCGGCCGAAGAGGCCCAACCCGTCTGGACAGCACCGCTCACCCGGCCATGGTGTCACGCGCCCGCCGCCGGGCCGGCAGCGGAGGCGGTCGGCCCGACGACGCGACAGCGGGTCAGTGGTCGTTCAGCCGGGGCGGCGGGTCGAGCCGGTAGCCGACGCCCCGCACGGTGTGCACCTGCGGGCCGCCCGGTAGACCCCGCAGCCTGCGGCGAAGCCGCCTGACGGTGGATTGCAGCGCCGCGGTGTCAGCGCCACCCAGCGCGGCGACGCAGAGCCGTTCGTAGCTCCACACCACCAGCGGTGGACCGATGAGCAGGGTGAGCAACTCCCGTTCGGTGGGGGTCAGCGGGAGCACCTCGCCGCGCCAGGTGACCCGATGTCCGGCCCGGTCGACGACCAGCTCACCCCACTTCACCAGGCCCCGCGCCTCGTTGAGTGGAAGGACCGTGGGGCTGACCCGCGCCGGACCCGCCGGCGACGACAACAGCTCGCGTAGCTCGGTCAGATCGGAACAGCTGAGCACCGGGGCGCGCCCGTCGAGTTGGCTCAGCACCCGCTCCCGCAGCGACATGTCGGTGCCCACGCAGAGGACGATGGGGACCGCTTCGTCGGACCCGCCGCTTTCATCCCTGAAATTCACCAGTAGATAGTGACGCACGCCGATGGATTTCGGCACCCGCCCTCGGCGTGCCGGCACGCCGAGGAC
>NZ_JBEZEH010000086.1:0-26611 GCF_040648775.1 Micromonospora sp. NPDC049089 | reverse complement strand
GGGGTGGGGCGGGCGGCCGCGGCCCCCCCGCGGCGCGCTGGGGCCCCGCCGGCCCCTGACTTCGTCGTCATCCGGCCCCGGGCGGACGTGACACGGGGTGGCCCCCGAGTGTGCGGTCGCCCGAGACCGTTCTAGGCTTCTGCCTCGTCGAAAACTCGAACAACACGCGCGCTGATCCTGCCGAGGGCGGCGGCATCAGCCGCGCCCAGGCTGTCGAAGAGGACGTCTCGAATTTCTGCGCGCTGCGCGCGTAGCACACGCACCACGAGCAACCGACCTTGCGAGGTCAAGGTGGCTTCGTACGCACGTCGACCCGTTGGGACACGACCCCGGGTGACGAGACCCTGGCGTTCCAGGACGTTCAGCGTATGGCTGACGCGGCTGGGCGAAAAGCGCAGCATGCCGGCGAGCGCTTTCAGGCCCAGGGTCTGATTTTCCGCAGCGTTGAGCAGGACCAGCAACTTGAAATGCCCGTGCGAGATGTTGCCGTCGCGCTGAGATTGCCGTTCCAGCGCGACCTCGAGGAGGTGGGCCGCCAGCACGAAGTCCTGCCATATTGTGGCCCGGTCGAGGTCGTCGTCACGTCGCTTTGTCACGGTGTCATTTTTGCGTCGACGCACCGGCATGTCGACCTTCCGCGCCCCTACACCATGGCGTTGCCGCTGGCGGAGGCTTCGGCGGCGACAATGTCCTGAACGACGTCCCAGTGTTCCACGATGCGTCCGTTCTCCAGCCGGAAGATGTCGACAATGGCCACCGGGTTCGGGGCCCAGCCATGGACGATGCTGTGGGTGAAGACCAGATCGCCCTGAGCGGCGACCCGCTGCGGTTCCCAGGAGAAGCCCTCCAGCCCTGGGACGACACTGCGCAAGGTGTCAAGCCCGTTGGGCATCCGCGGGCTGTGCTGGACGTACGGCTCGGCCCAGTATCGGTCGATCGCGGTGAGGTCCTTTTCCGCGAACAGCTCTCGCATTGCGGTGAGCACGATTTCGGTGTTCCGCTGCGCCTGATCGCCTTGAGTGACGGGGTGCTGGGTCATGTTCAGGCCTCCTTGATCGTTCCGACGAAGCTGTAGAGCTTGCCGCCGACGGTCACGTTGGAATAGACCGTCCCGTTCTCGAAGTCCTCCAGGTGCGTAACGGTGGCCCCGCTCGCCTCGGTCCAGGAGTTCAGGTAGACGCCTTCACGGATTTTCTGCAGGTTCAGAGCCACCGTTTCAGCGTGACCATCGGGCGCGAGCCCCGCGCCCTGCACCACGATGAAGCTGCCCTGGGTCGGCGAATCAAAGGTGAACCGCACCTTCAGGTCGCCCAGGTCGAAGCGGTAGCTACGGCCTGTTAGTTGCCTGGTCATGACATGCCCTTCCGTTGCTCGCGGATACGAGTTCTGAGTTGAACCTTCAACTCAGCGGCGCGTTTCGGCAAGGGGTTGGGACGCAGGTCACCCAGGCGCTGCGAGCGCCTCGCCCGGACGTAGATCCGGGACTTCGACGACAGGTTGGTGGACAGGCGTCCGTGAAACGCGTACCCAGCCGAACCGCCAGTGATGCCGTGTCATCAGCGCACGTGACGCGGTGTCACTGGTCGCGGCCGAGCGCTGCCGGACACTGGGGTGGTGACGGTGGGATCACCGCGCTCCACCGCGAGGACGGCTGTGCCCGAAAGCAAAGACAGAGGGAGGACCCATGGCAGTAGAAGTGATCGATGTCCCCGAGGCCACGCGATATGAGGCTCGCCTCGACGGCGAGTCGACGGTCGCGGGCGTCGCGCAGTACATCCGTACCGCGGAACTCGTCGCGTTCGTACACACCGAGGTCTCGCCGGCGTACGAGGGCAAGGGAGTCGGGGCGGCACTGGCCCGCGCCGCCCTCGACGAGGCGCGCGCCGCGAACCTGCTGGTCCTGGCCACCTGCCCGTTCATCGCGGGGTGGATCGCCAGGCACCCCGAGTACCAGGACCTGGTGTATCAGGCCCGAAGCAGGGTCAGTGACTGAACGGCCGAGCATGGCGACGACGGAGGCCGCGATGAGCAGCGCAACCGCAAAGAAGACGTACGAGGGCCAGAAGATCACTGTCACGTTCGAGGCGAGGCGGTGCCTGCACGCCGCCGAGTGCGTCCGCGGCTTGCCGGAGGTCTTCGACACCAGCCAGCGCCCGTGGATCCGGCCCGACGGCGCCGAGGCCGAGCGCCTGGCCGAAGTGGTGGAGCGCTGCCCCTCGGGAGCGCTGCAGTACGAACTCGTGGACAGGGTTGCCGAGACCCGGACCGGCCCACGCGGATCACGCGCAACGTCGTAGGACAGCTCGCCTGCTCGGCCTCGGACCGCAGGAGCCAACGGAGCACGAGGGTCGCCATTCCCGGTCTATCCTCTGTCCGAGGTCAGGCCAGCGACGGGAAGGCAACCCACCCGTGTCCCTGAGTGACATCGAGGTGCGAGATGCCCTATCTGAGTCCGGTCGCAGTGCAACGCGTCGAGGGCCTCGCCGTCGCGGCTCTCGCTGTCGTCGTGACCGTCACCGCCGGGTACCCGTGGTGGTCGCTGCTTGCCCTCTTCCTCGTCTTCGACCTGTCAATGCTCGGCTACCTGCGGGGGCCACGCCTCGGGGCCTTCTGCTACAACCTGGCGCACTCCTACACGCTGCCAGCTGCGCTGGGCGCGGTGGCCGTGGCCGCGGCCGGGTTCGGCGATGAGATCGGCTGGCTCGGCATTCTGGCCCTTGCCTGGGTGTTTCACATCGCCGTCGATCGCGGCCTCGGCTACGGCCTCAAGACGGCCGAGGGATTCGAGCACACCCACCTCGGCTTGATCGGCAAGGCCAGAGGGCGTGACCCGTTCTGACGGACATCCGGGATCAGGGGCCCGCAGACACCGCGGACCCGTCGCCCGCTGACCTGGGCGCAGGAGACCGTGTCACCCCGGCGGGATCACCATCAAGACCTCGATGCTGAGCGACACTGATGCGGATCCATTCTTCGCGCTCGGCTCAGTCTTCGCCTGCCACCTGCGCGACCGAATAGGTTCCGGGCATGAACCGATGAGGTCCCGCGAGAGCGTGTTTGAGAAGGGCCTTGTGGACGGCGGCGTGAGATCGGCGATCCGAAACCACCCCGTCTCAGGTTGCGCCGGGCGTCGGCCCCGCTGGCGTGGGAGCGGTTGCTCCGCGCTGCTGTCGATGCCGGCTACGTCGCGTTACCTCCGCCACTCCCCTTGGCATCCGGAACCGCGTTCCGTATGTTGATTACCGGAACACCGCTCCGGTTGTCGGGCACACTAAACCGGGCGGGCTGCCACCAAACCGTGGACGTTGAACGCCTGGAGGAGTAACAGTCATGCAGTACCGCACCTTGGGTCGCACTGGTGTGCAGGTCAGCACCCTCGTACTCGGCGCAATGAACTTCGGCAAGATCGGCAACACCACCCAGGAGGACGTCGCCGCCATCGTCGACGGCGCGCTCGATGCGGGAATCAACCTCATCGACACCGCCGACGCCTACAGCGGTGGCCAGTCCGAGGAGATGGTCGGCAAGGCCATCGCCGGCCGCCGCGACGACGTCATCCTGGCCACCAAGGCGACGCTGCCGATGGGCGACGAGCGCAACCAGCGGGGCGGCTCCCGCCGCTGGCTGGTCACCGCGCTGGAGAACAGCCTGCGCCGCCTCGGCGTCGACCACGTCGACCTCTACCAGATGCACCGGTGGGATCCGACGACCAGCGACGACGAGACGCTGTCGGCGCTGACGGACCTGCAGCGCGCGGGCAAGATCCGCTACTTCGGCTCCTCGACCTTCCCTGCCTACCGCATCGTGCAGGCGCAGTGGGCCGCCCGCGAGGGGCGTCTGAGCCGTTACGTGACCGAGCAGCCGAACTACTCGATCCTGCAGCGGGGCATCGAGACCCACGTGCTGCCCGCGACCCAGGAGTACGGCATGGGCGTGCTGGCCTGGAGTCCGCTGGCGTCGGGCTGGCTGTCCGGGGCGATCCGCGCCGACCAGGAGATCAGCACCAACCGCTCGGGCTTCATGCAGCATCGCTTCGACGTCAGCATCCCCGCCAACCGCGCCAAGCTCAACGCGGTCGAGCAGCTCGCGAAGGTTGCCGACGAGGCCGACCTCAGCATGATCCAGCTCGCGCTCGGCTTCGTCACCGCGCACCCGGGCGTCACCAGCGCGATCATCGGTCCCCGCACGATGGGTCACCTCAGCTCGCAGCTCGCCGCCGCGGACACGGTGCTCTCGGCCGACGTGCTGGACGCGATCGACGCGATCGTGGCGCCCGGCGTCGACCTCGCCGCCCACGAGAAGAACGACACCCCGCCCGCGCTGCTCGAGCCGGCGCTGCGCCGCCGCTGATCACTCGGCACGCCGGCGACCAGACGGCAGGCGGACGTACGCCTACGCGTCCGCCTGCCGCTGACCCGCCACACTGCCGGCGCCCTACCCGGCTGGCGTCGCGCGGTGGGTCGCCGATGAACTCATCACCCCGTCGACCGCATGACCGCCTGACCGGCCGGTCCCGGTCGATCTTTCGAACCGGGCGGCCTGGGTCAGGTGGTGGAGCGACTGATTTCCGGGTGGCCGGGCACCGCCGTCCACTCCGTTCAGCCGGTTGAGCGGGACGACGACCTCATGCGGTGCCGGACGGGCGTTCGCTGACCCTCTCGGCGATCGCTCGGCCCAGCTCCGCCGTCGTGCCGGTGCCGTGTAGGTCGGGGGTCAGAGGCGCGTGTCCGGGCCCGTACGCCAGGACGTCCTCGACCGCGCCGAGCAGGTGGGCGGCGGCCTCCGGATGGCCGAGGTGCTCCAGCATCATCGAGCCGCACCAGATCTGGCCGATCGGGTTGGCGATACTTTTCCCTGCGATGTCGGGTGCGGAGCCGTGCACGGGCTCGAACAGGCTCGGGTGCTCACGCTCAGGGTTGATGTTGGCGCTCGGGGCGATGCCGAGTGTGCCGGTGCAGGCCGGGCCGAGGTCGGAGAGGATGTCGCCGAACAGGTTGCTGGCCACGACCACGTCGAACCACTCCGGATGGAGCACGAACTGCGCCGCGAGCGCGTCGATGTGGAACTTGTCGAGGCGAACGTCGGAGAACCGCTCGCCCATCGCGGCCACCCGCTCGTCCCAGTACGGCATGGAGATGGAGATGCCGTTGCTCTTGGTGGCGGACGTCAGGTGCCGTTTCGGGCGACGGTTGGCCAGCTCGAAGGCGAAGCGCAGGACACGGTCGACGCCGACGCGCGTCATGATCGTCTCCTGTAGGACGGTTTCCCGGTCGGTGCCCTCGAAGATCCGCCCACCCACGCTGGAGTACTCGCCCTCGGTGTTCTCCCGGACGACGACGAAGTCGATGTCGCCCGGGAGCCGGCCGGCCAGGGGGCTGCGGACGCCGGGCATGAGCCGGCAGGGGCGCAGGTTCACGTACTGGTCGAAGACCCGCCGGAACCGCAGGAGGCTGCCCCAGAGCGAGACATGGTCGGGTACGACCTCCGGCCAGCCCACCGAGCCGAAGTAGATGGCGTCGTAGCCACGCAGCGTCTGTTCCCAATCGGGAGGCAGCATGTCGCCGTGCCGCTGCCAGTAGTCGGCGCTGGCGAAGTCGAAGCTGTCGAAGTCGAGCGTCAGGCCGAATCGACTCGCCGTGGCGTGCAGCGCGTCGAGGCCGGCCGGGACGACCTCCTTGCCGATGCCGTCACCGGGGATGACGGCGATCCGGTGCGTGGTCACGGCACCTCCCGAAGCGCTGCGAGGCCGCCCTGCGAGTCCTCGATAGCGATGCGTTCCGCGGCGGCGGAGTCGCCCGCGCGGAGCGCCCGGACCAGCGCCCGATGGCTGGTGTATCGCTCCAGGCCGAACGTGTTGTCCTCCGCCACCCGTTGCAGAAGCAGCTCGCGGCGCTGCGGGCGGGAGAACACGCGGCTCTGCTCGAGCATCCGGATCAGCACCGGGTTGTGCGCGCAGGCGCTCACCGTGTCGTTGAACTGCTGCATGCTGTCGAGCAGCTCGGTGAGGTGCCGCTCGACCGGCCCGCCCTGCCCCGACCGCTCCTTGAGGAGGATCAGCAGGTCGTCGGCGCGGTCGAGAATGGCGTCCAGCGCGTCGAGCTGCTCGGCGGTGGCGTGTCGGGCGGCGAAGCGGGCGACGAGGCCACGCAGGCCGACCTCCACCTCGGCGAGGTCGTCGATGGCGGCGTCGCGGATGGCGGCGACCAGCACGGTACGCGGGCCGATCCGCTCGATCAGCCCGTCGAGCTCCAGCCGGCGCAGGGCCTCGCGGACCGGTGTCGGGCTGACCGCGAGGCGCTCGGCCATGCCGCGCTCGGTGACTTTTTCTCCCGGGGCGAGTTCGCCGTTGGCGATCGCGGTGCGGACTTGTCGGTACGCCTGATCGGCGAGCGTCCCGGCTGTCGTCATGGACGCACCCTAGCGCATGAGATAGCAAGCTCGTTTGCAACTGTTGACGAGTTTGCTACAGCAAATTACCGTGACCGGGGACACAAGGAGGTGGACGTGTGTCCAACCGGCGGATCACGTTCTTCATAGCCCTCGCACTCTTCGCCCAGGAGTCGACCTGGAACTTCTATGACAATCAGGTGCCCGTGCTGCTGCGCGAGCACGTGACGAGCGCGGCGCTCGTGGGCGCGCTGATGGGGATGGACAACCTGCTGGGCATCTTCATCCAGCCCTGGATCGGCAACCGGTCCGACAACACCCGGACCCGGTGGGGGCGGCGAATCCCGTACCTCGCGGTGGGCATGCCCCTGGCCGCGCTGGTCTTCGTCCTCCTGCCGTGGACCACGTCGCTGGCCACGTTGGTCGTGGTGATGTTCTGTTACGCGCTGATCGCCAACACCACACGACCGCTGGCGGAGTCGTTGGTGCCGGACTTCCTGCCCCCGCAACGGCGCAGCCGGGCGAACGCCGTCGTGAAGATCGCGACCGCACTGACCATCATCGTCGCGTCGCTGATCAGCCTGCTCGTGGTGGACGAGCATCCGAGGGCCGCCTTCGTCATCCCGTCGGTGATCATGCTGGCCGCCACGTTCGTGCTGCTGGCCAACGTGCGCGACAGCCAGTCGGCGGCCTACCAGGCCGCGGTGGCCGAGGAGGCCTCCGCCGGTCCCGCCGCGGTCAGCCAACCGCTGCGGCAGATCGTCGCCGGACTGTTCACCGACCAGGACCGCCGCCGGCTCCTACTGCTGCTGACCGTCCTGCTCTTCGGCGGGGCATGGTTCGCCTCACGATCGCTGATCACCCCGTACGGCATGGAGGCGCTGGGCCTGAGCCGCGGCGAGGCGGGCGGGCTCACCTTGCCCAGCGGCATCGTCTACGTGGCTGCCGCCTACCCGGCCGCGCTGCTGGCCGAGCGCTTCGGACGACTGCGGATCATCGCCGTGGGCATCACCGTCTTCGCCGTCGCGCTGGCGGCAGGCGCCGTCGTACAGACCGCCACCAGTACGGTCGTCGCGTTCTGCGTGGCCTCGGCCGGCGCCGCCGCCTTCACGATCAACGCGGCGGTGGCGCTGTGGAACCTGGCGCCGTCCAGCCGGGTGTTCGGGGCCTACACCGGCCTGTACGCGGTCACCTGGTACCTGGGCGGCTTCGGCGGCCCCGCCCTGATCGGCGCGGTGATCGACATGGTCGGCTGGGACGGGATGCTGCTCTACATCGCCGTGCTCGCCGTACTCGCCATGCTCGTCGTCGTACGTCTCGAACGCCTGCAGCGTGCGCACCGGGCCAACCGGGCCGTCACCCTCACCGGAAGCGAATGATGTCCACCATCCTCATCACCACTGACTACCTCACCCCCGGCGACGAGGTGGACACCTACCTGACCGGGCTCGGCTTCACGACGCGGCACGACCCCATGCGGGGACCACGCCGGCCGGAGCAGCTGATCGCGGCCCTGGCCGGGGTCGAGGGGGCGCTGATCGCCAACGAGCCGATGAGCGCGGAGGTGCTGCGCCAAGCATCGGACCTGCGGGCCGTCGTGCGTACCGGAGTGGGGTACGACTCCGTCGATGTGGCCGCCGCCGGGCGGCTCGGGATCAGCGTGAGCAACCTTCCCGGGATCAACGCCAACGCGGTGGCCGAGTACACCATGGGGTTGCTGCTCGCCCAGGCCAGGTGCCTGGTGCCGATGGCCGCCGGGGTGGCCGCCGGCGGCTGGCCCCGCACCGACGGCCAGGAGCTGCGCGGCAAGACGCTCGGCCTGATCGGGCGGGGCGCGGTGGCCCAGCGGGTGGCGCCGCTGGCCGCCGTCTTCGGCATGACGGTGCTGTGCACCGGCAGCCTGCCCGCGCCGGTCACCCGGGTCACGCTCGACAAGTTGCTGCGCGACGCCGACTTCGTGTCCGTCCACACCGCACTGACCCCGCTCACGCGCCACCTCATCGGCACTGCGGCGCTGGCCCGGATGAAGCCGGGCGCACACCTGATCAACACCGCACGCGGGCCGCTCGTCGACGAGGCCGCCCTGGTCGAGGCGGTCCGGTCCGGCCGGCTGGCGGGCGCAGCCCTCGACGTGGTGGACGTGGAGCCGCTGCCCGCCGACAGCATCCTGCGCGGCGTGGCCGGCATCACTGTCTACTCGCACATGGCCGGGCAGACTGCCGAGGCCCGGCTGGCCGCAGGGATGGAGGGTGCCAAGGAACTCGTCGCCGCCCTCGACGGCCGGCCCGCCCACTCGCTCACCGAATTGAAGGAGCCGGCATGACCACCAGGACAGCGGACGCGGACGTGATGGTGATCGGCGCAGGCCTCGCCGGGCTGGTGGCCACCGCCGAACTCGTCACCGCCGGCCGATCCGTCCTGCTGCTCGACCAGGAGCCCGAGCAGAGCCTCGGCGGCCAGGCGTTCTGGTCGTTCGGCGGCCTGTTCCTGGTCGATTCCCCCGAGCAGCGCCGGATGGGCATCCGCGACTCAACCGAACTCGCCTGGCAGGACTGGCAGGGCAGCGCCGGGTTCGATCGCCCTGAGGACGCGTGGCCACGGCGGTGGGCCGAGGCGTACGTCGACTTTGCCGCCGGCGAGAAACGCGCGTGGTTGCGGGGCCTCGGCGTCAAGATGTTCCCCATCGTCGGCTGGGCCGAGCGCGGGGGCTACGACGCCACCGGACACGGCAACTCGGTGCCCCGTTTCCACGTCACCTGGGGTACCGGGCCGGGCCTGCTCGAACCGTTCATCGCGATCGTGCGGGAGGCCGCCGGGCGCGGCCTCGTCCGGTTCGCCTTCCGGCACCGGGTCGACGCGCTGACAATGAGCGACGGCGCGGTGGTGGGCGCCAGCGGTCACGTCCTGGAGCCCAGCGACGCTGCCCGCGGCACCGCCAGCTCGCGGAAGGCGATCGGCGACTTCGCCTACACCGCGCAAGCCGTCATCGTCACCTCCGGCGGCATCGGCGGCAACCACGACCTGGTCCGCCGCAACTGGCCCACCCGGCTCGGCACCCCGCCCACACACATGATCAGCGGCGTGCCCGCCCATGTGGACGGCCGCATGTTGACCATCACGCAGGACGCCGGTGGCGCGGTGATCAACCCCGATCGGATGTGGCACTACGTCGAGGGCATCCAGAACTGGAACCCCATCTGGGACAAGCACGGCATCAGGATCCTGCCCGGGCCGTCCTCCGTCTGGCTCGATGCGCGCGGACGACGGCTGCCGGTGCCGCTCTACCCCGGGTTCGACACCCTCGGCACGCTCGCCCACCTGCGCACCACCGGCCACGACCACAGCTGGTTCATCCTCACCCAGAAGATCATCGAGAAGGAGTTCGCGCTCTCCGGCTCGGAGCAGAACCCGGACCTGACCGGTCGCAGCGTCAAACAGGTACTCGGCCGCCTCCGTGGCGGCGCACCGGCACCGGTGGAGGCATTCAAGCGGCAGGGCGCCGACTTCGTCGTGGCCAACCGGCTGGACGAGCTGGTGAAGGGCATGAACGCGCTCACCGACGAGCCTCTGCTGGACCCGCTCGACATCCAGCGCACGATCGAGGCACGCGACCGGGAGCTGGCCAACAGCTTCACCAAGGACATGCAGATCGCCGCCATCCGCAACTTCCGAAACTACCGGGGCGACCGGCTCATGCGGACCGCGGCGCCGCACCGGTTCCTCGACCCGAAGGCCGGGCCGCTGATCGCCGTGCGCCTGCATGTGCTCACCCGCAAGACCCTCGGCGGCCTGCACACCGACCTCGACGGTCGGGTGCTGGACGCCACCGGCCAGCCGGTGCCCGGGCTCTACGCCGCCGGCGAGGCCAGTGGGTTCGGCGGTGGCGGCATGCACGGCTACCGCGCGCTGGAAGGCACCTTCCTGGGCGGCTGCCTCTTCTCCGGCCGCCAGGCCGGCCGCGCCGTGGCCACCTCCGTCGGATGACCGGCTCGTACCCGCGAAATGAGGAAACCGTGACCCGCGACCGCGTACGCATTCTCGTGCCCTCCGGCATGCTCGGCTCGGGATTCCCACCCGAGATCGTCGACCGTGGACTGGAACTCGGTGCCGACGTCATCGCCGTGGACGGAGGGTCCACCGACTCCGGCCCGTACTATCTGGGCACCGGCACGGCCAAGACCACCGCCGCGGCCGTGGCCCGCGACCTGCGCCTCCTGCTCCGGGCGGCGGCGAAGGCGCGCATTCCGCTGATCGTCGGCTCGTGCGGCACCAGCGGCACCGACTCCGGCGTGGACTGGGTCGCCGGGATCGCCCGCGGCATCCTGGCCGAGGAAGGGCTGGACCTGCGGGTCGCCACCGTCTACAGCGAGCAGCGGGCCATCGACCTCAAGGACCATCTCGACAAGGGCCGGATCCACCCGCTCCCGCCGGCCGGCGACCTCGACCCGGCGACGTTGGACAGCTGCCAGCACATCGTCGCGATGATGGGCCACGAGCCGATCGCTGAGGCGCTGGCGGGCGGAGCCGACGTGGTACTGGCCGGGCGCGCCACCGACACCGCCCTGGCCGCCGCCTTCCCGCTGATGGCCGGCATGCCGGCCGGCCCGACCTGGCACGCCGCCAAGATCATCGAGTGCGGCGCGCAGTGCACCACGAACCCGCGCTCCAGCGGTGTCTTCGCCACCATCGACGCCACCGGCTTCACCATCGAGCCGCTCGACCCGGCCGTCGCCTGCACGCCCACCTCGGTCGCGGCGCACATGCTCTACGAGACCGCCGACCCGTTCTCGATGCGGGAACCGGCCGGCACGCTGATGGTCGCCGACGCCACCTACCGGGCCCTGGACGAGCGGCGGGTACGGGTGGAGGGCTCCCGGTTCGAGCCGGCCCCGTACACGAACAAGCTTGAGGGGGCCCGGATCACCGGCTACGAGACAATGTCGTTCACCGCCATCCGCGACCCGCACATCCTCGGCCAGATCACCACCTGGGCGCAGCTGCTGCGCCGGGTCACCGAGGATCGGGTCGCCCAGACGCTCGGGCTCAGCGCCGACGACTACGCCTTCGACATTCGCCTGTACGGCTACGACGCCGTACTGGAGGCAAAGGACCCGGACACGCGGACACCCCGGGAGGTCGGCGTGATGCTCCTGGTCAGCGCCGTGGATCAACAGACGGCCACCGCCGTCGCGAAGATCGCCAATCCGCTCATGCTGCACCTGCCCACGCCCGACATGGACTACCTGCCCAGCCTGGCGTTCCCCTACTCCCCCGCAGAGACCGAGCGCGGGGCAGCGTACGAGTTCGTCCTCAACCACGTCGTCGACGTGGACTCGCCCACCAGCCTCTTCCGCATCCACCTCCCGAAGGACAGCGATGCCCGCTAACACCCACCCCCGCACCGTCGCCGACCTCGCGCTGGAGGTTCGGTCGAAGAACGCCGGCCCGTTCTGGGTGACGATGGAGCTGTTCATGCGCGACACTTCCGGGTACGCCGTGGTAGCCGACCCGGGCTTCCTGGACGCCTCGCTGATCGCCCGCCTCTACGGCGTACCGGCTGACGCCATCCGCATCTTCCGGATACCGGCGCTGAACGTCGTCAAGATTTCGTTCCCGCGCCCCGTGGCGCAGGGCAGCCTGCGCGACCGCGACATCCACGCCGGGCAGCACCATGTGCCCCTGGCCATGCTCCCGCTGCCGGAGTCGCACTGAGACCAGTGCCAACCGGGCCAGCGGGAGCCGCCCGATCGCGCTGCCGAGGGCCGGCCGCCGCCCGTGCCGGCCGTGATCCACCTCGCAGTACTTGCCTCTCACGTTAGCGTGAGGTTTTAGCGTGGTGGCATGCAGATCAACGGCTCAACAGCTCTCGTGACCGGTGCCAACCGCGGGCTCGGCAAGGCCTTCGCCGAGGCACTCCTGGCCCGCGGCGCCACCGTCTACGCGACCGCCCGTCGCGTGGAAAGCATCGACATCCCCGGTGCCGTCGCCCTCCAGATGGACATCACCGATCCGGCGTCCATCGAGGCCGCAGCAGGCAAGGTGGGCGACCTCAACATCCTCATCAACAACGCCGGCACCTCCACCGAAGCCCCGCTGCTCGGCCCCTCCCTGGACAACATCCGCCACGACTTCGACACCAACTTCTGGGGCACCCTCAACGTCACCCGCACCTTCGCACCGAGGCTGGCCGGTGGCGCCATCCTCAACGTCATCTCGGCGCTGAGCTGGTACACCTTCGCCCCCAGCAGCAACGGCTACGCCGCCTCCAAGGCCGCGGAGTGGTCCCTGACGAACGGCATCCGACTCGAGTTGGCCGGCCAGAAGACCCTGGTCACCGCCCTGGCGCTGGCGATCGCCGACACGGACATGATGGCCGGCATCGACATCCCCAAGCTCGCGCCCCACGAGGTGGTCAGCCAGGCCCTCGACGGACTGGAAGCGGGCAAGATCGAAGTCATCGCCGACAAGCCCACCGCCAACGTCAAGGCCTCCCTCTCAGGCGACCCCGCCCTCTTCTACGCCGACATCACCGGCAACCTCTTCAGGTGATGTCGCCGGGGGCACCGCGGATCAGGTCCCGGTCGCCTCGGGCGGATCGGCTGGACGCGGTTCATGCTGCCCGACGACGTGCTCTCAGTTCGCCGGGACGCCGGCCCGGTGCGCCAGCAGGCCCGCCTGGGTGCGGTTGTCGCAGCCGAGCTTCTCCAACAGTCGGGAGACGTACCCCTTGACCGTCGCCTCGGAGAGGCACAGTCGTCGGGCGATCTGCTGGTTGGAGCGGCCGGCGCCGAGACAGCCGAGGACCTCGACCTCCCGGGCGGTGAGCGTGGCGACCAGCTCGCGGACCCGTTCTCCGCCGTGCCGGCTCAACACCAGCCGCTGGGTCGCGGTCGGGGACAGCACCGTGTGCCCGGCGGCGGCGACCCGTACCAGGTTGACGAGATCCTCCGGCGCCGTCGACTTGAGCAGGAAACCGACGGCACCCGCCCGCATCGCCCGCAGCACGTACTCGTCGAGGTCGAACGTGGTCAGCGCGACGATCCTCGGTGGCGCCGAGGACCGGTTGAGGTGCTCGATGGCGGTGAGCCCGTCGACGCCCGGCATCCGCAGGTCCATCAGAACCAGGTCCGGCCGGTACCGGGTCACCGCCTCCACGGCCTCCGCGCCGTCGTACGCCTCGCCGACGACCTCGACGTCGGGGGCCACTTCGAGAATCGTCCGCAGGTAGGCGCAGACCATCCGTTCGTCGTCGACGAGCAGGATCCGGATCATCGCGGCACGTACCCGGGAAGGGTCGCCCGCACCACGAAGCCGCCCTCCGGGGTCGCCGCGGCGGCCAGGGTGCCGCCCAGCACGTCGACCCGACTCCGCAGGCCGGCCAGACCGCAGCCCCCGCCGGCGGCGGCGAGGTCCGGGTCGGGGGCACGGTCGGGCCGGTCGTTGGTCACTGTCGCGCGGACCAGATCCGGCTGATAGCGGATCGACACGGTCACCTGCGAGCCCGGCGCGTGCTTGTGCACGTTCGTCAGCGATTCCTGCACCACCCGGAAGAGGGTGCGCCGCATGGCCGGTGCCAGCGCCGACGGGTCACCCTCCTCGTCGAGACGGACCGGCAGACCGACCGCGCGAGAGTCCGTCACGAGATCGCGCAGGTCGCCTTCCGCAGCCGGGTCCTCCGTCGCGACGCGGATCGTCGGTGGGTCGCCGTGCCGCAGCACTCCGACCAGGTCGCGCAACTCGGCCAGCGCCTGGCAGCCCGTCGTCCGCAACTCCTCGGCGGCGCTGCGAACGGCGGGATCCGTGGTGCTGGTGCCGAGCGCCCCGGCGTGCAGCACCATGAGGTTGATCCGGTGGGTCACCACGTCGTGCATCTCGCCGGCAATCCGGAGCCGCTCGTCGCTACGGGCCTGCTCGGCAAGGAGCAGCCGCTCCTGCTCGGCGCGTTCGGCGCGGTCGAGCAGCTCCGCGACGAGCCGGCGGCGGGCACTCACGTAGAGGCCGAGCAGGGCGGAGATGGCCAGCAGTCCGGGCCCGCTGAACGGGTCGTCGACCGTCCACAGCCGCGCGCCGAGCAGCCAGCACACCCCGAGCACCGCGATCACCGCCCAGGACCGCCGGCGGTCGCGGCCGTGAACGATCACCGCGTACGGCACGAGGAAGACGGCCGACGCCGGCACCAGCAGGCTGACGCCGGCGATGACCAGAGCCATCGGGTACGGCCGGCGCCGACGCAGCAGCAGGGTGGCCGCCACGGCGACCTGCACCACCGCGTAGACCCAGACGGGGGCCGGGAGATGCCTCGACCCGGCGCTCGGGAAAGCGACCTCACGGGCCACGCCGGCCGCCGCCGCTACGACGACCAGCAGCACGTCGACGGCGAGCGGCGGCACCTTCCGGCGGTCCACCGCGCTCATGCGTTGCACGTTAGCCGGGCCGGACAGGATCGGCGCGGCGAGCAACAGCAGTACCGACGAAGGAACCGGCGGACGCGACGAAGGTAGGTCGCGGAGGCGACCTCCGGGCCTGTCCCGACCGGACACCACTGCGGTGGCATTGACGGATGGCACACTCGACCGATCCCGTGGCGCAACCGGCTGGGCCCCACCGCATCGACGAACTTGACGCGCTGCGTGGGCTCGCGCTCCTCGGCATCGTCATGTTCAACATCGTCCAGATGACCCACCTGACCCGGGTTTCCGGGCCGGCCGGTGAGCACGTCGGCGCGTACCTCTGGGAGCTGCTCTTCGTCCAGCGACCGTTCCCGATCTTCTCGCTGCTCTTCGGGATCAGCTTCTCGCTCTTCCTGCGGACGGCGGCTCGGCGCACCGACCGACCCCGACTGGTGCTGCTGCGCCGGCTGCTCTGGCTGGGTCTTTTCGGCGCGCTGCACACAGTGATCCAGCCCGGTGAGGTGCTGAAGTTCTACGCCGCGTTCGGGCTGGTCGTGCTCCTGCCGGCGTCGTACCTGTCCCGGCGCTGGGCGCTCGGGCTGGGCATCGTGTTGACCCTCGCCGCCGCGCTGACCTTCAACGGTGTCTTCATCATCCCGGGGCTCTTCCTGCTCGGCCTGGCGATCGCGGAGTACGGCATCCCGGACACGCTGCCAGCGCGGGGCCGGCACCTCGCGGTCGCCCTCGCCGTCGCGGTGCCGGTCGCCGCGGTCATGGGCTGGTTGCAGTTCCGGGCCGGAGTCGGCCCGACCGCCAACTACCGCATCCTGCCGGCCGGCCTCGCCTTCGCCTTCCTCTTCACCGTCGGGTTCCTGCTGCTGATGCGAACCGCCCTGCGACGGCCGCTCGGCGCGCTGCTGTCGCCGCTCGGTCGGGTGGCGCTCACCAACTACGTCGCCGCGTCGTTCCTGATCGTGGCCGGTGACGCGCTGCTCGACATCGGCTCCCGGTCCTCCTACTCGGCCGTCGTCGGACTAGGCGTGGCGATCGGGGTCGTGCAGGCGATCTTCAGCGTGCTGTGGCTGCGCTGGTTCCGGTACGGCCCTCTCGAATGGCTCTGGCGGTGCCTCACCTGGTGGCAACGGGTGCCGATCCGCCGCGCCTGATACGGCGACGGCCGATAGAACCTGGGTACCACCGGCGGGTCGGAAGAGCCGACTGCGGTACCACGATGAGGGCTGCGACCAGACCTAGCGTGGTGAGCATGATTCAGGTACGCGAGGTAACCAAGCGGTACGGCGCGAAGACTGTCGTCGACCAGCTGTCATTCACCGCGGAGCCCGGACAGGTCACCGGCTTCCTCGGACCCAACGGCGCCGGCAAGTCGACGACCATGCGGATGATCGTCGGTCTCGATGCGCCGACCTCGGGTGACGTGCTGGTCAACGGCAAGCCCTACACATCGTCGAAGGCACCGCTGCACGAGATCGGCGTTCTGCTCGAGGCCAAGGCCGTGCACCCGGGTCGCACGGCGGTCAGCCACCTTCTCTCCATGGCTCGGACGAACGGCATTCCGCGCTCACGCGTCGACGAGGTGCTCGACCTGGTCGGCCTCTCGGCCGTCGCCCACAAACGGGTCGGCGCATTCTCCCTCGGCATGGGCCAGCGGCTCGGCATCGCCGCCGCGCTGCTCGGCGACCCGGCCGTGGTGATGCTCGACGAGCCGGTCAACGGCCTCGACCCCGAGGGTGTCCTCTGGGTGCGCAACCTGCTCACCGGCCTGGCCGCTGAAGGCCGCACCGTGATGCTGTCCTCGCACCTGATGAGCGAGGTCTCGCGGATCGCGGACCACCTGGTCATCATCGGGCGGGGCAAGCTGCTGGCCGACACCACCGTGGCCGACTTCGTGACCGCCGAGGGCGTCCGGGTCGTCACTCCCACCCCGGACGCACTGCGCACGACGATTGCCGGCCCGGGCATCACGGTCACCTCGACAGGTGCCGAGGAACTGCTCGTCGCCGGCGCCTCCGCCCGCGTGATCGGGCTGGCCGCGGCCGCCCGCGGCATCCCGCTGTTCGAGCTCACCCCGCAGAACGCCTCGCTGGAAGAGGCGTTCATGGACCTGACCCGCGACGCTGTTGAATACGAGGCCGCCCGATGAAGATCACCCCTGGTGGCGTCGTCGCCGCCGAATGGACCAAGTTCTCCTCCCTGCGCTCCACCTGGATCACGACCGGCATCTCCGTCTTCCTCCTGATCGCCTTCGGCATGATCGCCTCGGCGTCCTTCTCGGGCGACAACATGAGCTCGGTGGGCCTGATCCTGTCTGGCAGCATCCTGGCCGCCCTGTCCGTCGGTGTGCTCGGCGTGCTGCTGGGTGCGAGCGAATACACCACCGGCATGATCCGGGCGACCCTCGCCGCGGTGCCGCGCCGGTTGCCGGTGCTGTGGTCGAAGAGCCTCGTGGCTGGCTTGGCCGCCTTCGTCACGATGACCGTCGGCGCTTTCGCCGCTTTCGCGGCAGGGTCGGCCGTACTCAACGACAAGGTCGACGCCTTGGGCCTCGGTGACGACGGTGTGCTGCGGGCCCTGATCGGTGCCGGCGTCTATCTCGGCCTGGTCGCGGTGCTCGGCGTCGCGCTCGGCATGCTCGTCCGCTCCAGCGCCGGCGCCATCACGATCCTTGCCGGTCTGCTGTTGATCGTGCCCGGTCTGGCCCCGCTGCTGCCGGACTCGATCGCCGATGCCGTCACCCCGTACCTTCCCAGCAACGCGGGCGGCGCCGTGATGGCACTGACTCCCACGGACGGCACGCTGGGTCCGTGGGCCGGTCTCGCGGTCTTCGCCGGGTACGTGGTCGTGACGCTCGCTGCCGCCGCTTATCGGCTCAAGAAGACCGACGCGTAAGGGAGACTCGGGCGGTGAGCACGCAGGGATGGCTCGTGGACCGGCAGGCACGGCTGCGGGCGTTCGACCGGCGCCACCCGTGGGTCACGGACACCCTGGCGGCCGTCCCGATCGTGCTCTTCAGCATCCCGAACATCATCGAGAAACCCCTGTCGGCGACCATCGCGACGCTGGTGCTGCTGCCACCGCTCTACTGGCGGCGGCGGTACCCGTTCCCGGCGTTCCTGGCCACCGTGGCCACCGACCTGCTCCTTAGCGGGCTGGGCATCAGCGTCGGCGCCGGGGTGATCCTGCTGGTGGTGCTCTTCGGGGTGGCCTCCCGGGGTACCTGGCGGTCGCTGGGCTGGGCGTCCGGGATCACGGTGGCCCAGCTTCTCGCTGAGATCTACCTGTTCGGGTCGGTCACGCAGAACCGCACCCTCACGTCGTTGCTGGCTCTCGGGGCGACAGTGGCGGCGGTCGCGTCCGGCGTCGCGGTACGCACCCGCCGGGCGTACCTCATCGCCCTGGAGGACCGGGCCGCCCGCCTCGAGATTGAACGGGATCAGCAGGCCCGCCTGGCCGTCGCTGAGGAGCGGGCCCGGGTGGCCCGGGAGATGCACGACATCGTCGGCCATCACGTGTCGGTGATCGTCGGCCTCGCCGACGGCAGCGCCGCCCTCGCCAGATCGCGGCAGGAGCAGACCGCCGAACCGCTCCGACTGATCGGCGAAACCGGCCGCCAGGCGCTCGCGGAGCTGCGCCGGGTGCTGGGCGTGCTGCGCGGGGAGGACACCGATCCGCAGCTGAGGCCGCAGCCCGACATCGACGACCTTGACCGGCTGCTGCCGAGCGTGCGGGCAGCCGGGCTGCCAGTCACCTACTCCACCTCGGGTGAGCTGCACACCCTCAGCAAGGGGCTGCAGCTCGCGGTCTACCGCATCGTCCAGGAAGCGCTCACCAACATCCTCAAACACGCCGGACGGGGCGCGACCGCTGACGTGAGTCTCAGTGTCTCCGACGGAGAGGTACGGGTCCGCGTGCGCGACAACGGCCGGGGCGCCCCCGCCGCCCCGAGCCACGGTCTGCTCGGCATGCGTGAGCGCGGGGCCATGTACGGCGGGGTGGTGACCGCCGGCCCGGCCGAGCACGGCTGGGTGGTCGACGTCGTCCTCAAGGAGCCCACATGACAACCGTGCTGATCGCCGACGACCAGCCGCTGCAGCGCATGGGTTTCAAGATGCTGCTCGATGGAACCCCCGGAATGACCGTGGTCGGCGAGGCCTCGGGCGGCGCCGAGGCGGTCCGGATGATCGACCAGAGCCGCCCTGACGTGGTGCTGATGGACGTACGCATGCCCGGCATGGACGGCATCGAGGCGACCCGCCGCATAACGGCGGCCGGCTCGCGCACCCGCGTCCTGATCCTGACCACCTTCGAACTGGACGAATACGTCTATGCCGGGTTGCGGGCCGGGGCGAGCGGCTTCCTGCTCAAGGACGCCCGGCCCGAAGAGCTCATCGCGGCCATCCGCGCCGTGGCTGCTGGCGACTCGGTGGTCGCTCCCAGCCTGACCCGCAAGCTGATGGACGCCTACCTGCAGGAATCGGCGCCGGCTACGTCCGAGGATCCCCGCCTGGGCACGTTGAGCGAGCGGGAGCGCGAGGTGCTCGAGGCGATCGGCCAAGGCGCCACCAACACCGAGATCGCCGAACGCTTCACGCTGACCGAGTCGACAGTGAAGAAGCACGTCGGACGGGTCCTGTTCAAGATCGGCGCCCGCGACCGGATCCAGGCGGTGATCTTCGCGTACGACAACGGCCTGGTCCACCCTCGCTGACGGGCGAAAGGGCGCCGACCGAGGCACAGTGACGTCCGGGTGGTCGGTGGGCTGCCCGAGCCACGCCGCTGTGGGTGCTATGCAGGGGTGTCGTCCTGCCGGGCCGGCCCGAAGAGAGTCATGACGAGCGCCACGATGCTGAAGAAGCCGGATCCCAAGGCCAGCAGAAGCGAGGGTACGAAGGCAGATGGCGGTGGCACCCAGCCACCAAGCACCCAGGGCAGCGTGACAAGGACGATGACCGCAGCCGTGGTGGCGACTTCGTTGATAACGAACGCGGTCGATATAGCCGAGGCGCCGCGAGCGACTGTGCGGTAGGTCGTGTTGGCAGTCGGGGCAACCAGCACGACCGAGAGCGCGATGAAGGTGAGAGCACCCCAGAACGGCTCCAGGCCGGCGAGTGTGAGGGACACGATGAGCGGCACGGCCGACACCAAGAAGATCCACCGCACTCCCGAGCGCATGTAGCGGTCGGCTGCGGCTGCGCCCTGGCGGTTCTTGTGCAGGTCGGAGTCGAGGTAGAAGAAGACTCCGACGAGAAGTGTGCCGACAAGAGCAGCGGAGACTTCTGCCATAGTCAAAAAGAACTCGTCACTGATTTCCCGCATCGCGACCGACTCCCCTTCAGCGTGGAAGATGTCCCGACGGCAGTCTCTCGGCAACCTTACGGCCGACCGAGGAGGGTTGGTGCCTGTTTGCGGTCCCGGCCTTTCCAGGTGCCAGGCCCATTCGTTCAGGCGCGAATTGTCCGACGCACACAAAGCACCATCAACACATGGGAGCGCGTTTCGCGTCTTGTGTCAGTCAGGTGTGGTGACCCACCGCTCCGGTGGGTCAGACGCCCGTTCGCCCGTCGATGCACTCGCGCAGGAGGTCGGCGTGGCCAGCGTGCCGCGCATACTCCTCGATCACATGGAGGAGCACGTCACGCGTGGCGTGGCTGCCACCGTCGACCGGCACCTCGCGGCCCAGGTCGGCCTCCTCAAGGGCATCGAGCCATTCGTCGGCCTTGGCGATCTCGGCCTTCCAGATCGCGAAGGCTTCCTTCACCACCGCTGGATCGGGGACCGCACCCCCCAAGTCCCAGTCCGGCTCGTCCTCGTGCTGGTAAAGGCACGGTGCGTCGGTCCGCCCTTGCAGTACACGCTGGAACCATTGGTGCTCCATCTGACCCAGATGGCGGACCAGGCCGAGCAAGCTCAGGGTGCTGGGCGGCACCGAGCGTCGGCCGAGCTGCTCGGCGTCCAGTCCGTCGCACTTCATTTCTATGGTCAGACGGTAGTTGCCGAGGTACTCCCGGTAGGTCGCCTTTTCGCCGACAGGCTGACCGAAGGTCCTGGGGTCGTCCTCAGGGGTGGTCCACAGTTTACTCACGGCGCCACCCAATCGCGGGGGACGGCACCAGTCAAGCGAGTTGCGGTGCCCCGAATTCCACGGGCGCCAGGAGGAATTCTCTTGTCCGGTTAAGCGCACACTCCGCATCCTTGTCGCGGACCGTGAGGGCGTCCATGCGGTGAGCCGGCGACCAGAATCAGCGTCGCCGCCCGCCTGGTGGACTCCTGTCGGATGTCGAACACTTCCCGCATGTCGGGCCACGGGTGCGCACCCGGTGCGGGGACCGGCATCCTGACACCGGACGAATCTCCCCTGCGGCCGGGTCGTCGCCAGAGCCCGTTGCGGGCCGGCCAGGGGGCTGTGACACGGATCCCGGAGAGGGTACCCGCGGTCGGCCGACCAAGGACGGTGTCGCCCACCGACGGGCATACCCGATCGGCCCCCTGCTCACAACCGTCCTTCCCGCCGATCCGACCAGCCGCCCTGACATGTACCGCGAATCGCGCCACAGTGGACGCGCGTGTCTCACGGGCGTGGCCACTGCCCTTGCCATCGCCGACCTACCGTGAGCACGCCACCGCTCACAACGATGTCGCCCGGTGGCCGGCAGAACGATCACGGACGCCAACGCGTGACGGTCCGTGGTGCGCAAATCGGGGGAAGAACATATGGACATCAATATCCTAGGGCCAGTGCGGGCGCGCGTCGACGACCGGTCCGGCGGCCAGACCACGACCATGCGGGAGAGCGACCTGGGGGGCACCAAGCCCCGCACGGTGCTCGCCGTCCTCTTGCTCGCCAGAGACGGCGCGGTTGGCGATGACCGGCTCAGTGAGCTGCTGTGGGGCAGCCGGCCGCCCACCACTGCCATCGGACAACTGCACACGTACGCCTCCCGGCTGCGTCGCGAGCTGGGCCGCGAGGTGCCGCTGCTGCGGGTCGGGCGGGGCTACCGGCTGATCAGTGAGCACCTGCGGGTCGACTACGCCGAATTCCTTCGCCTCACGACCGCAGGCCGGCAGGCGCTGGCCCAGGGGCATCCCGAACGGGCCGCGCCGCAACTGCGCCGCGCCCTGCTCCTCTGGCGCGGAGACGCCCTCACCGACGTCACCTCCCACTTGGCGGCAGCCGAACGGCCACGACTGGAGGAGCTACAGCTCGAGGCCCTGGAGGGCCGCGCGGAGGCCGACCTCCTGCTCGGGGAGCACGGCCGGCTGGTCTGCGAGCTGACCGGCCTGGTCGCCCGGTATCCGCTGCGGGAGCGGCTTCGGGCTCAGCTGATGATCGCGCTGTGTCGCTCGGGTCGCCAGGCCGACTCGCTCGACGTCTACCAGGCGGGGCGGCGGATCCTCACCGAGGAACTCGGCGTCGACCCGGGCCCCCTGCTACAGGCAGCCCAGTGCGCGGTGCTCGCTGGCGGGACGATGGCCAACGACGGCGCGGTGCTGAGCGGCGTCCGATAGGGACGCCGGTCAGGTGGCTACGCCGTGGCTTCGGAAGAGCTCGTCGATGGCGACCTTGTCGAAGGTCTGCCCGTCGGCGAGTCGGCGCAGCACCAGCAGGCACGGCATGCCGAACTCACCACCGGGAAACGACCTGGACCGGGTCGCGCCGACGCAGACCGACCACGCGGGTGCCTGCCCGCGTGGCAGTTCCACCCCGGTCTCCGCGTCGAAGACACGGGTGCTGGCCGTCAGGATGACGCCGGCGCCGAGCTTGGCGCCGCGCCGCACCCGGCCCCCCTCCACCACGATCGACCGGGAACCGACGAATGCCTCGTCCTCCACCACGACCGGTACCGCGGAGGCCGGTTCCAACACCCCGCCGATGCCCACCCCGCCGGAGAGGTGGACGTTGCGGCCGATCTGTGCGCACGAGCCCACCGTGGCCCAGGTGTCCACCATGGTGCCGGCGCCCACCCAGGCGCCGATGTTGGTGTACGAGGGCATCAGCACCACCCCGGGCGCATGGTGGCTGCCCCACCGGGCGATAGCGCCGGGCACCACCCGCACCCCGTCGAAGGTGCGCTTGAGTGGGAGCCGGTCGTGGTAACGGAACGGCCCGGCCTCGGACGGCTCCAGCCCGAGGACCCGGAACGCCAGCAGGATGGCGCGTTTCGCCCGCTGGTCCACGACCACCTCGTCGGTGACCGGATCGACGGCGGCGACCCGGCTCACCCCGCTGTCCAGTTGGTCCACGGCGGCGGTGACGACGGCGTGGCCGGTCGGATCGTCGGTGGTCACCGTGTCCCGGCGGTCCCACAGCTCGTCGATCTCGGCCGGCAGGGGCGCCCCGGTCGGGGCGTTCGGCACGACGGTGGCGTCAGACATGCGCCGCCCTTCTCTGGTCGGATTCAAGCGGCCCCAGGGCACCCGCCCGGGGGGTGATCTCGGCGATGTCGCGGACGGCGGCGAAGCGGACATGTCCCCGACCCGCCGGTCCGTATGCGCCGCCGGGCATCACCACGATGCCGGCGCGGCTGGCAAGGCTCCTCGCCCAGGTGTCGCCGTCCCCACCCGGCGCGGCGGTCCACACGAAGAAGCCACCGTCGGGACTCCGTGCCGCCGCCCCGTTGACGGTGAGCAGTCGCACCAGATCGGCCACCCGGGTGGCGCCCCGCTCGTACTGGATCCGGGCGTGCTCGTCGTCGCCGAGCAGGTACGCGGCCGACCGCTGGGCGGCCGCGCCCGCCATCAGCCCGGCCGCGCGGCGGCACGGCACCAACCGCTCGACCACGGCGGGATCGCCGGCGTAGAAGCCGACGCGCAGCCCCGGGCTGTTCGACCGCTTCGACAGGCTGTGCACGGCGAGGACCCCGGCGGCGCCGTGCGCCAACGCGGTCCGTGGCGACCCGGACCAGGTCGACTCGGTGTACGCCTCGTCGGAGAGCACGAGCACCCCGTACCGTCGGCCCCAGGCGATGAGGGTGTCCAACGGTTCGAGCGCACCGGTGGGGTTGCTCGGGCTGTTCACCCACAGGCACAGCGCGCGGTCGCGTACCGCGGCGGGCAGCAGGTCGGGCCGCATGCGGTGGTCGGCGTCGGCCGGTACCCGGTGGGTGGCGAAGCCGGCGAGACGCGCCCCGTTCTCGTACGCGGGGTAGCAGAGCTGCGGGACGAGCACCGTGTCACGCCCCGGCGGGACGAGTCCGGCGTCGCGCAGGAACAGCGGCAGGGTGGAGATGAACTCCTTGGCGCCGGCGCAGGCCGCGACGGCGTCCGGCGCGAGCGCGACCCCGAACCGGCGGCGCAGGTAGCTGGCGGCCGCCAGCCGCAGCTCTTCGGTCCCGGCACTGGGTGGATAGCCGGACGGTTCCTGCCCGGGCAGCTCGCCGGGTGTCACCGGCGGCGGATCGGCGGGAACCCCCAGCGACAGGTCGAGCAGTGCCGACCCCGACCCGCGCGCCAGGTCGAGCAGCTCCTCGCGCGACGGCGGGGCGCTCAGCACGGCACCGCAACGCCGGCCATGGTCACCAGCGCGGGGGCGGGCACCACGGCGGGCGGGAACTCGAGGGTGGCGAAGTGGTCGTGTTCATCCTCGGCCCGGCGGATCATCTCGATGCTGCCGTCGCGGCGCAGAAGCAGCTCCTGCGGACGCAGGCGACCGTTGTAGGTGAAGCCCATCGAATGGCCATGCGCACCGGTGTCGTGGATCAGCAGCAGATCACCCTCCCGCAGCGCCGGCAACGGGCGGTTCCTGCCGAACCGGTCGTTGTTCTCGCACAGCGGCCCGGTCACGTCCACCGACTCCGTGGGTCCGGCCGCCCGCGCGAAGGGCACCGTGATGTGGTGGTACGCGTCGCGGTAGAGCGCCGGACGCATCAGCGCCGTCATGCTGGCGTCCACCCCGGCGTACTCGCGCCACTTGGACATCCGGTTCACCACCCGGGTGGCGAGCACCCCGTGCGGTCCGGTGATGAAACGGCCGCTTTCGAAACACAGACGCGGCGCGGGCAGGCCGTACTCCTGCTGCCACCGGTCGAGACGCTCGCGGAGCGCCCGGCCGAGCGCGTCGATGTCGGCAGTCGGTTCGCCCGGCCGGTAAGGGATACCGATGCCGCCGCCCAGGTTCAGCGTCCGCACCGCGACGCCCGTGTCGCGGTGCAGGGCGACGACCTGCTCCAGAAGCAGTTCGAGGGTGAGCAGCACCGGCGCTGCGGTGAGCGAGTTGGAGGCCAGCATCATGTGCAGGCCCACGGTGCGAACCCCGAGCGTCACGGCGCGCGCCACCACGTCGGTGAGCCGGTCGGCGGGGACGCCGAACTTGGCGTCGGCCGGGTCGCCGAGGAAGGTGTCCGCGTGCCGGCGGGAGCCCCGGTGCGCGTCGTCACCCGGGTTGACACGGAACGCCAGGGTGTCCGGCACGGTGCCCAGTTCGGCGATCTTCTTGAGGACCGTTGCGTCGTCGACGGTGATCAGCGCGTCCGCGCGCAGTGCCGCGGTCAGCTCCGCCCGGCTGGTGTTGTTCGAGTTGTAGCAGATCTGCCGGCCGCGCGCGCCGGCCCGCAGCGCCAGTGTCAGCTCGGGCCCCGAACTGACGTCGAAGCCGAAGCCGTGCCGGGCCAGGATGCGCAGGATCGCCGGATTGGGCAGCGCCTTGACCGCGAAGTACTCGGTGTAGCCCACCGACCGGAACGCCCGGTCGAAGGCCGCGCAGGTGTCGTCGATGCCCTGCTCGTCGTAGAGGTGAAATGGTGTGCCGAAACGCTCGACGGCGCGCGGTAGGGCGTCGTCCAGACGTGCCTGGAACGCGGGGCTCACGGGCATCTGTCGGGCTCGCTTTCTGCCAAGGGCGGGTGGTTCGGGGTCAGTAGCCGAACCGGGCGATGATCACCGAGCGGACGCGGTCGCCGGAGAGGGGGCGTCGGTAGACGTAGCTGTCCACGCTGACGTCGTCGAAGCCGGCCAGCTGAGCCTGCTCCCGCAGGTAGTCGACGGCGAGCCAGTGGAAGCCGGTCACCCCCGGTGCCGCCTGGACCCGGCTGCCGTCGCGGGTGGCGTCGTTGGAGGCCACGAGGATGCCGCGGCCGTCCACGCCGAGCCAGCTCCGGACGTGCGCCAGGATCGGCAAGGTTGCGGTACGGGCGTCGTAGAGGTGGCCGAGCAACCCGTCGAGATAGGCCACCGGCCACGGGTCGGTCGGCGTCCAGGTCGTCACGTCGGCTTCGATCGACCGGACGCCCTTGGCCGTTGACATGGTGACGGCCTCGGCCATCGCGTCCACTGCCAGCACCTCGACCCCGGCGGCGGCCAGGTGACCCTCCACCACCGCGTTGCCGCTGCCCAGGCTGACCAGCCGGCGGCTGCCGGCCCGCGTCAGCTCGCCGTTGAGCAGCTCCAGCATCCAGGTCCGATAGGCCGGCGAGTGGGTGGAGGGGGTGACCGAGTCGCCGCGCGCGCCCCCGGTCTCCCAGATGTCGAAGAGGCTGACGTCGTCGCCGGACCGCGAGCGGTAGAAGTCGGCGAGTTGGTCGGGTCGGGTGTCGGTGGTCTCGATGGTCACAGCGGTCACCTTCGTTCGGCAGTAGCCGGCAGGGTCGGTGCGGACAGGACGTCCGCGAGCAACGGCACCAGGTCCTCCATGCCGGAGCGGTAGAAGTGGCCTCCGGGCAGGACCCGGAAGGTGAATGCGGCGGTCGTGAGGGCCGACCAGGCGGTCATCAGCTCGTCGGTGACAAGCGGGTCGTCGGCGCCGCGAACCGCCAGGACGGGGCAGCCGACCGGTGCGGGCCCGGCCGGCCGGTAGCGGGCCGATGCCCGCACGTCGCCGACGA
>NZ_JBEZEH010000085.1:0-26859 GCF_040648775.1 Micromonospora sp. NPDC049089 | reverse complement strand
TCGCCGGCGCGCGCGGCGACCGGCGGCGCGCCGGCCGCACGGCCGCCGCTGGTCTCGGTGACCGCCCGGTAGGGGTTCAACACTCCGGCGCCGTACCCGCCGCCCCGGCCCGCGCCCGGAGCTGGGTCGGCGGTGGCGATGATCCGCTCCGCCACCTGGGCGGCGGTCAGCTCCGGCCGGTACTCCAGCAGCAACGCGGCGGTGGCGGCCACGAAGGGCGCCGCGTAACTGGTCCCTTCGACCCGATGGTGGCCGACACCGGGTGCGGCGGTCAGCACCTCGCTGCCCGGAGCGACGAGATCGACGTACGAGCCGGTCTGCGAGAACGCCGCCCGCCCGCCGTCCGCCCCGATCGCGCCCACGCCGAGCACCCCGTCGTAGCCGGCGGGAAACGGTCGGGGGTCTCCACCGTCGTGCAGGTTGCCGGCGGCGGCCACCAGCACCACGTCCCGCTCGACCGCGTACCGCACCGCCGACCGGACCTCCGGGTCGTCCGCGTACAGCACGACGGACAGGTTCACCACGTCGGCGTCATGGTCGACGGCCCACCGGATGGCCCGGGCGAACTCGTCGGCGCTGACCGTACGCCCCGACTCCCGCCCCTGCACGACCTGCTGTTCGCTCACCCGCACCGGCAGGATTCGCGCACCCGGTGCCAGGCCGCGGAAGGCGACGTCGGGGCGGGGTGCCGCGGCGATGATGCTCGCCACACCGGTGCCGTGCCCGGCGCAGTCCCGACCGCCGTCCCCGCCGGGGTCGAGCAGGTCGGTGCCGGCCAGCACCCTCCCAGCCAGTTGCGGGTGCACCCGGTCCACCCCGGAGTCGACCACCGCGACCGTCACCCCGTCGCCGGTGGCCAGCGGCGCGAGCCGCGCCGGGTCGTACCGTTGCTGTGGCCAGGGCCTGGCGGCGACCGGTCGGACGGGGGCGAGTGGGGTCGCGCAGGCCGGTGCCGACGCTCCGAGCCCGGCGGTGGCGGCGACGGTCGGAAGGGCCGGTACGGTCAACAGGCTGGCGGCCAGACCTGCGAGGACCGGGCGCGTGATCGATTGGGACATCGACACCCTCCGTATCGTGTCGGCTCCGAAACGGGATGTTATCGCCTCCCTCGGGCCCTGGCAGGCCGCCGCCGGCCAGCCATTGTGATCTTGGTACCACCTTGTAGGTTGTACGCGATACCTGTGGCCTGTTCTCGGAAGGGGAGGTGGCCGTGACCGCATGGGAACCGGCCACGGAGGCCGAGGTGGCGATGCGCGACGCTCTGCGCGCGAACGACCAGGAGCTCTACTTCCGGCTCCTGTCCCGCACCGATGTGCTGCTGCCGGTCTCCGCGCCGACGCAGCCCGGCCAGCCACCTGCCGGGTGGGGCACCTGGACCACCGGCGGCCGGACCCACGTCCTGGCCTTCACCTCCGCCGCCGCACTGCGAGCCTGCCTCGGCGATCACGCCGGCAGCAACCGACGCATCCCCTTCGCTGACCTCGCGGCCAGCTGGCCCAACCACGAGTGGTGGCTCGCCGTCAATCCGGGTCTGCCGGTCGAGGGTTACCTGCCGGCCTGGTTCGTGTCGCAGTTGTCCCGAGGTGACGTGCGGCTGCCCGGCCGTGCCATGGGTGCCCGCGCTCGCCTGGAGCGGGCCGAGACCCTGGCCCGCACCCGGCCCGGCGCGCCACTGCGGGACACTGCCGCAGCCGCTGGATCACCTCCCGTGACGGGGGTGGCCCCGTCCGCGCCCGAGAGCGCTCCGCTCGCACCCCGAAGGCCCGCGCGGAGCCCGGGCCCTCGGGTGGGTGCCCCGCCGGTGCCGGGTCCGGCGCCCCGGCCACCCGCCTCTGCTGAGCCGCCGCGCCGACCTGGCGAGGAGGACCTGCCCGCCGCCGGTCAGCGGCACCCGACCGAACCGCCTCGGCCCGGCCCAGGCGTCGGAGCACTGCCCCGCACCGGCCGGCCGTCCCGGTTCACCCCGTTGGCTACCGCCGGCCCCACCACCGACCAGGCTGGGCCGGGTGCGGGCTGGCCGGCAGCGACCCGGCCGGGCGACGTCGACGGCCCCGCCCCGGCCAACGGCAACGGTGGCCCCCAGGCCGCGCCTCGGCGCTCCTTCTTCGACCCCACTCCGGCCCGCGACCCGGCCGCGAGCGGGGGACGCCCCGGTGACCGGGCGGCCCCGCCGACCCGGTTCGGTCGAGGCAGCCAGCCCTTCCCTCGCCGCCGCCCAGCCGATGCGCCGGCCGACGAGACAGCGACGCGGGCCTTTCCGATGGCGGCGGACCCGGCCGCCACTCAGCCGGTACGACGGCCGGAGGGCGGCCTCGGCGCGCCTCGCGGGATGGACGTGCCGCCGTCCGGCGAGGAGATCACCCAGCCGCTACCGCCGCGCCGGCACAACCCGCTGGCCGAGGAGCCCACCCGCGCGTTCCGGGTGACCGGCGAGCCTCGCCCGACCGGTGGGCTCGGTCGGCCATCGGCGGAGGAGACGCAGGCGATTCCCCAGGACCGGCCGGGCAGGTTCGAGCCGGCCGAGGATCTGCCGGTGTCCGTCGCGGAACCGGTCTCCGCCCCGCCTGCGCCGCGCCGAGGCTTCACGCCCATCGTCATCGAGGGCACCATCATCGAGTCCCGCGACCTCACCGACCCGGTCGAGAGCATCGCGCCGGTCGACGCGCCCCGGCGGCCCAACCCTGCCGAGGCCGCCCCGCCGCCGTTCGGCTCGACGCCCCCCGGTCCGGGCCTGTTCGGTCCGTCGTCGCCCAGCCCCACCGAGGCCGCCGCGCCACCACCGTTCGGCCCGGCGTCTTCCGATCCGGGCCTGTTCACGGCGTCCCCCAGCCCCGCTGAGGCCGCCCCGCCGCCGTTCGCCAGCCCCGGTCCGTTCGCACCCCCGTCCTTCAGCCCCGACCAGCCCGCTCCGAGCCCGTCCGTCCCGCAGCCCGTGATTCCGGCGGAGTCCGGCGCTGTCGGCGATGGCCTGGGCAACCTGAGGGCCGACGCCCCGCTCAGTGACGATCGCTCCGACAGCGGGGGCTCGTCGGGAAGCCCGGCCGGCGGCGAGAGCATGACCGCGGCTGACGGCCCCTACCCGCCTGCCGACGAGCCGCCGCCGGTCGAGTTCGAGCCGGCGAACACGGTCGAGGAAGACCTGCTCAATGCCGCCGGCTCGGGCAGCACCGACACGTTCCTGTCCACCCTGCTGCTGGCTCGGGTGCTGCTGCCGGCGGCACCGGACTCGGCGCGGGGAAGCCGCCCCGGGGATCCCGGCTTCGTCTGGCGTACCGGGCAGCTCGACGGCGAGACGTACGTGGTGGTCTACACGTCGTCGGAGCGCCTCGCCGACCATGTCGAGGGAGACATCGACACGGTCCGGGTGAAGTTCGCCCAACTGATCCGGCGCTGGCCCGACGAGGACTGGTCGTTCGCCGTCAACCCGGGCACCCCGGTGGGTGCCAAGTTGCCCGGCGAGCAGATCGTCGCGTTGGCCAACTGGGCCGCCGAGGTGGGGCTCGGGGACGACCTGGAAGTGGACCAGGTGGAAGCGCCGGCCGTGGCCGAACCCGCCGCCCGTCCCCGGTACGCCCCCGCAGCGGTCGACCCGACCCGGCCGACGGTCATGCAGAAGGCGATCGCCCCCAGCCAGCTCGCGTACTACCTGGATCGCGGGTACGACCGGGTGTCCGGGTTCGTGCACCGGGCCGGCGAGCTGTCCCACCTGACCACACCGGCTCAGTTGCACGAGGCGCTGGGCCTCAGCTACCCCGGCTCGCCGTTCGCCCAGGACGCCGAGGAGATCTACGTGCTGCGCTGGCCGGCGCACCGGCCGAGCCTCTACCGCATCCCGTACGGCGGTCAGAACGAGCCGGCGATGCGGGCCATGGAGGGCTGGGTCATCGAACGCCCGCCGTTCCGGGGCAACGGCTTCGCCCCGGGTGAGAGCAGCGACGTGGTGGCGGAGTTCAAGGTGGACAGCGCACGGCTGCCGCACGGCGCCCAACTCTGGCGCATCGGCGCGGACGGTAGCGAGCGGGTGGTCGCCGAGCTGGACACCGACTCGGTCACCTGGCGACGGGTCGGGGAGGCGTGATGCGCGACGGCTACGTGGCCCGTTGGCGGGGCCGGGAATACCAGGCCAGCCCGGACGGCGACGACATCCGCCTCTACCAGCCCGAGCCGGGTGAGGGCTTCGAGGAGGTCCGCGCGGGCCGCTACGTCCGGGTGCTGCCGGCGAGCGAGATCGAGGATCTGGCGTACGTGCGGACCACCTGCACCTGGCAGGGGCAGCCGTTCATAGTGCTCGGCGAGCACGACGCCTGGCTGCGGGTGGAGTACACGGGTGGTCGCTGGCCGGTGGCCGAGGCGATGCGGCTGGAGGTCTTCGACTTCGGCGTCTACCAGGGTTGGGCGCCGGCCGCCGAGGTCACCGACCTGCGGGAGCAGCGGGTCTGACCGGTCAGGTCTTCGCCCATCGCAGGATCTCACCGAGCACCAGCTCCGGCGCCTCCAGGTGCGGGAAGTGCCCCACCCCGTCGAGCAACCTCCACTCGTACGGGGCGACGACGTACCGGCCGGAACCCAGCGCGGTGCGGGGCAGGGAGGCGGTGTCCAGGGCGCCGTGCAGCTGCAGGGTCGGGGTGGACAGCGGCTTCTGCATCAGGCGGACGAACCGGTAGCCGTGCAGTCGCAGCAGCGAGCGGAACGCCCAGCGGTAACCCTCCAGCGCGCAGAACGCCGCCTGCGGGATGCACATCGCCTCCCGGCACCGCTCGGCGTACGCCTCGAAGTCCGGCCCGGCTACCCACTGTGGGCCGCCCCAGCGGCGCATGATCTCGCCGACGGCCGCGGCGCCGTCGCGGGTCAGGACGTGCTCGTAGCGGGGTAGCTGGAACTTCAACGCCGGGGTGGACGCGGTGAACTGCCCGCGCGGGTCGGCGAAGATGGCGGCGCGCAGTCGCAGCGGATGCGGTGCCCCCAGCACGACGAGCCGGCGGACCAGGGACGGGTGGAACGAGGCCACCGTCCAGGCCACCATGCCACCGAGGCCGCTGCCGACGATCGTCGCGGACCGTTCACCGAGCGCGCGGATCAGTCCGGCGATGTCGGCGGCGAGGGTGTAGCCGTCGTACCCCCGGGGTGGTTTGTCGCTCGCCCCGTAGCCGCGCAGATCGACGGCGACCGCCCGGAAGCCGGCGTCGGCGATCGCCGGCAGCATCTGGTGCCAGGCCCACCAGTGCTCCGGGAAGCCGTGCAGGAAGAGCACCATCGGCCCGGTGCCGCCCTCGACCACGTGGAACCGGCTGCCGTTGGCGCCGACGAAACGGTGCGTCCACGGCCCCTCGGTGAGGACACAGGACTCGTCGACGGCCCCGCCGCGCTGGTCGGTCATGGCAGACAGCCTAGAACCCGAGGTCGCGGTGACAGTCGCCACGGCCACGTCGCGACCGCAAAGGTGTGCCGACAGGTACGAGGCTCGAACGCGCGACGATCCCGGATCGGTGAGGTGCTCACCGATCCGGGATCGCTGTCGGTCTACCGCAGGTAGGTGCTGAAGGCCCGGTTGGCCACCTGATCGCCGACGGTCAGTCCGGAGTCAGCGTCCCACTGGTAGTGGACACCGAGCCAGACTCGACTGCGGGCGTTCTCGATTGCAGCCGCGCTGAAACTGGTGAAGGTGCGCGTGACGTTGACCGCCTGGGGATCCTCGGTGGTGGCGGCGAAGGTGAACGCGTCAGTGCCGTAATGGCGCTTCATGATGCCGGCCCACGCGCCGGCGAAGGTCGCGTGCCCGGACACGTACGCCGGGAAGGGCGGGGAGAAGTGGTTGCCGCTTCGATCGGCCGACAGGGGCTCCCAGGCGGGGTTGGGCGTGGTTGCGGCGTTGTTGTCCGTCTCGGGCTCGGCGATCGCGGTGTCTGGGCGCCACAGGTCGATGCTGGTGTTGTATTTGGCGTCCCAGGCTGCGATGGCGGCGTCGGCCATCGCCATCGCCACCAGGGCGAACAGTCGCGGGGTGTCGAGAGGGCTCTTGGTCGCGACGATCTGGGTGTGTCGGAAGAGTTGGCCCGGCGGCTTGTAGGTGCCGTCCAGGTCGTTGGCCCAGAAGTACGCCGCCTGGGTCTGGTCTGCGGTGCGGTCCTCGGTGCTGGCGGTAGCGGAGCCGCGCTTCCTGACCTCGTTCACCTGCTCCGCGTAGGCGCTGCTGCGGAGCATCGTGTCGACGTTGGTGAAACCGCCCGGTAGCGGGGGACGGAACTGCGAGCCCGAGGTGAGGGCGAACGGCGTGACCGCGCCCCAGTTGGGGCTGGCCGCAGCGCCGGAGCCGGTCGGTCGCCACTGGCCGGCGGTGAAGCTCGGTGTGTACGCGGCGTTGTTGGTGGAGCCGTCGTTGGCGCGGGCATTGATCATGTTCTGTGCCGCGCCCTCGCCGACGCTCGTGCTCCATCCCTCAGGTCCAGGGTTGCCGATCGGCGGATAGGAGCGGGAGCCGGCGAAGTCGTTGGAGAAGTCCCGCGTCGGCCAGATGGAGCCGAGAACGGTCACCGCCGCCACGTCCATGTTCCACTGGCGGTCGTAATTGTAGTTGGGTATTTTCGCGATCCGGGCGATGTACGGAGCGCCGCTGCCGCCGAGCGACACGTGCGCGTCGTACATGGCGAGGTGCATCATCGCGCCGGCCCGAGACAACACCGTCGGCGGGCCCCCGACCGCGCGGTAGGTCTTCAGCAGAACATTGTTCCAGTAGATGACATGGTCGAAGCCCTCCGGGACGGCTTGCGCCGGCCGGGGTACTGCGGTGATGGTGCCGCCGATGGTGAGTGCGGCTACGAAGAGGGCGACAGTCCGTCGCATTCCGATCCTTCGCAAGTGGATCCTTCCCCGTTGAACATCCGCGCCGGAGGCGCGTCGCCGACAGGATCTCCATCGGCTTGTGTCAATGATCGGGGGCCCCGGGAGGCAGGGACATGGCGAAGTGGCCGCAGTCCGCAAGTTGCAAGATCAAATCCAGCCGCGTTGCGCGGCGGCGACCCCGAGGGTCAGCCTGTTGGACGCACCGAGCCGCTCGGAGAGCAGTTCGAAGTGGCGGCGTACCCAGCGAGGGCTGCGCCCGAGGCTGCGCGCGATGGCCTCGTCCTTCGCGCCGCTCGCGGCCAGTCGGAGAATCTGTGACTGCACCGCCGTGGGGCCGTCGCTCTCGCCGGTCTGCCGTTCGGCCAGTGGTACGGACCGTGACCACAGGCAGTCGAAGTGGTGCGTCATGAGCTCCACCAGCGCGGCCGTGCGAAGGAACAGGCCCGACCACCGACCGGCGCCATCCGGGGCGATCAACGCGGTGTGCCCACCGATCACCATCGACGTGGGCACGGATGCCGCCATCCGTACCTCAGTGGTGTCGACGCCGCGTAGGTGGTTCGGCGTGTCGAGTACGCGGTGATCGACGATAGTCGGGTGGCGCCGCGCCGATTCCGGATAGCCCCAGAGCGCGCCACCGCCGGCCGGAGGCGGCACGCCGCGCAGCGACCGGCAGTCGTCGTTCTCGACGGTCAGGCGGTCGGCGAGCCGGACGAACTCGGCCCAGTCGCGGACCGTGTCACGCTCCTCCGCCGGTGACGTCGTCTGCTGCTCCCGCTGTTCAAGCCGGGTGTAGTGCTCCATCAGGCGGTGCTGGGCCTGGACAAGCTCTTGTTGCCCGGCGGCGAGCCGCAACCTCAGTTCGAGGGCGGAGACGGTGGCCAAGCGCACTGTCGGTGCGCCGCCCCCACCCAGATCCAACTCAACGTCACTCGACATGCGAACCACCCCCGTGGTTGTGCCTGCCGTGGCTGGCGCGTGATTCGGTCAGCGCCGAGTCGAGGTGACCCGGGATCCACAGTCAGGCGATACCAATCGTCACGGTCGGTCGATGTGCCGTCAACCGCCCGTACTGGCGTTGACTGTGATCGATTGATGTGCTCCGAGGCCCGGCGCTGTCGGCCGAGGAGAACCGCCGCCAAAGGGCGACGCCCGGGCAGATGACCTGCCCGGGCGTCGCTGGGTGTTGCTGAGTCAGTGGTCAGCTGACCCTGATCTTCATCGAGGTGCCGTTCTGCTCCTTGACCTCGATCTTGACACCGGTCGCGGGGAGCTTGACGCCGTGGTTCGGCAGCTCCTCGTAGAAGTACTTCTTGGTGTCGTTGAACACGGGCTCAGCGGCCTGACCGCGGATGTACTGCGGCTGGCTGTTGAGGTGCAGGGTGAACGAGTCAGCCTTGTTCAGGCTGAACGGTGCGTCGTACACCTGGATGCGGGCGCGCCACGGGGCTCCGGTCAGGTTGTAGATCGGGCGCGGGTGCGCGTCGATGTACAGGTTGCGGCCCTCACCCGGGTGACCACCCGGGTTCGTCACCGGGTCGTACGGCGCGGTGTTGTTGTCGGAGAACCGGGTGTTCCAGTACGAGATGAGCAGGCCCTCCTGGTACGCGTAGTGGTCCACCCAGTCCGGGCGGGTGTTCGCGTAGCCGAAGAAGTACGGGCCCGTCTTCAGGTACTTGTCGTACGAGACGTACGACCGGTTGCCGGCGATGTAGAAGTTGTCGAACAGCCGGGTGTAGGTCGCCCCGACCACCTCGAACTTGGAGAGCGTCCAACCGGCGTCGGTCTCGGCACCGTCGCTGAACACGGTCTGGCCGTCGGCGGTCACGGTGATCGCGTCGCCGAAGAAGCCGCCCTCGGAGACCCCACCGTCGGTGACGTAGTGCAGGCGGACCTGCGCCACCTTGCCGGCGACCGAGGTCAGCGGGATGTTGATGTCCGCCCAGGCGCCCTTGCTGCTGCCGGCCAGGGCCGGGCGACCCGCACCGTCGACGCCGATCGGCTTGCCGTTGACAGTGCCGTCCAGGTCGGCCCAGGTCTGACCGCCGTCCGTCGACGCCTCGAAGTAGAGGTAGTCGTAGCCGGCCTCGATGCTGTACTTGCCCTTGAGCGACAGCGCCGCCGAGGACTTCCCGGTGAGGTCGAACGTCCTCGTCATCTTGCTGTCGAGGTCGTCCTCGTTACCGGAGAAGTACTGCTTCGAGCCCTCGAACGGTGCCCCGTAGTTGAAGGTGTACTCCCGCTGCGGGAGCACGACCACCGCGGCCTGCGCCTTGTCCGAGTTGTACTCCTGCGGGCCGAGTTCCAGCGTGCGCTTCTGACCCGCCACGATGACCTCGTAGTCGAGCCAGCCGAGCTGGAGCTTGTTCCACGCGCCGAGGTCGCCGCCCCGGTCGCCGATGCCGACGTCGTTCTTCGCGCCGAGCCGGCTCTGGGCCATCAGGGTCCAGTGCTCGTTGTTGTTGTCCGCGGGGCCGTAGTCGTCCGGCAGGCCCAGGTCGTGGCCGTACTCGTGGTAGAAGACGCTGCGGCCGCCGTTTTCCGGCTGGATCGTGTAGTCGCGGATCCAGACGCCGGTGTTGCCGATCTGGGTGCCGCCGATCGGGAAGTTCGGCGGGCCCACGGGCGAGCTGTTGAACGCCGACCAACGGTGGCTCCAGATCGCGTCCTCACCCTGCTGCGGGTCACCGTCGGCCTGGTCGCCGCCGGAGTGGACGATCTGGAAGTGGTCGATGTAGCCGTCCGACTCGTTGAAGTCGCCGTCACCGTCGTAGTCGAAGCGGTCCCACTGGTCGAAGGACTTCATCTCGGTGGCGATCTGCGCGTCCGTACGGCCCTTGGCCTTCTGGTCGGCGACCCACTGGTTGGCGGCGTCGGCGATCAGGTTCCAGGTGTTCGCGCAGACGTTGTCGTTGCAGACGGCCGGGTCGTTGGCCGGGACGTCCAGGTCGTCCGGGATCGGGTCGTCGGAGCGACCGTATCGGGCCTCGTTGTACCGGACCTTGACCCAGTCGGTCACCTCACCGTCGACGGTGTAGCGACCCGAGGACTGCGCCTCGTAGTACTGCTTGAGCGACTCGTCGCCCGGGTTGGTGCCGAAGTAGAGCTGGCGGAAGTGGTCCGGGCTGAAGTCCGGCTGCCAGATGGTGGAGTTGTCCACGGCCCGGTTGGGCTCGGGGATCTTGTTGTGCAGCGGCCCCTGGAACGTCGCCGGTCCGGCGATGTCCGGGTTCATGTCCTTGTCCGGGTAGGACGGGTGCCGCTCGTCACCGAACTCGGCCAGGATCACGAAGATCTTGTCGGTCCGCTCACGCTTGAGCTCGACGTACTGGTCCTTCGTCGCCTGAGCGCCAGCGGCGGAGCGCGCGTTGCCGTTGGTCGCCGTCTTGCCGACCTGGCCGACCTTGACGACAGTGCTGCCGTTGCGCTCGATCGGCTTGCTGCGCCCGCTCAGCACGTCGGCGAGACCCTGCTCACGCAGCTCGCGGCGCTTGTCCTCGAGCTTGTCGGGGAGTTCATCCTTCAGCGCTTGTGGTTCGGCAGCGGCCGGTGCCGCTGCCGGCAGTTTGGGCTGCGGGGCGGCCGAGGCGGACGGGCCGAACGCCAGGCCTGTCGCCGTCAGTGAGAGCCCGAGCAGACCCACTGCGACTTTGCGCACGTGGTACCTCCGGTGTGAGGGAACCGGCCCAACGGGGGTACGGGCCGGTGGGAGATCGATCCCACTAGTGGGACCATTGGTGAACATAGTTACTGGCGGGACAGGTGGGAAGACGAACGCGTCGATTTGTTGCAAGATTTTGTTGGGAATGCTTTTCACCGTCACACCCCGCCGGTTCATCAGCCACGGTGAGCAGCGCGGGTGCGACCGCGACCGTATACAACGACATTTATCGATCAATCAGACCGCACGCAAGACAGCGGGGCCGGCGGCGTCTCCGCCACCGGCCCCACAGTCAGTTGTCGCGCAGTGAAACAGTTACTTCTTTGCCGGGGTCACGTAGATCTGGGCCGACGAGTTGTCCCCGGCGGCCTTCTTGATCGTCAGCGAGACGCCGTAGTTCACGCCGGCGTCGCCCGGGTTTCCGGTACCCAGCACGATCGCGCCACCGCCCAGGGTCACGCCGTAGAACTCCGGCGCAGGGCTGCCGTCCGGGTTGGTGACCCGGGTGGTGTACGGCGCGTTGTTACGCGACGGCAGGACCACCGACGCGTCGTTGTCGCGGGCGTAGGCAGCACCGTCGCGCATCTCGATGCCCGGGTACCAGCCCTTGGCGTCGGTGAACGCCTTCACCGGCGGCAGCCCCTTGAACTTCGTGCAGTACGCGCTGTACGGCTCGTTGGCCGCCTCCAGGCACTCGGTGAACGGGTACGTCCGGTTCAGCGTGAACGCCGCGTTCGACGACTGCGGGCGGCTGGGCAGGTTGTCGGTCACCGACGGGTCCTTCACCGCCGCCTCACCGGTACGGCGCAGCGGGTCGAAGTGCGAGTCGACGATGAGCAGGCCGCCCTTCGCGCCGTAGCTGGGCAGCGCGGTCATCTGCCCGGTGACGTGGTTGACGTCGCCGAGCGCGGTGTCCCGGTACCACACCAGCATGCCCGGAGCGTTGTAGGAGATCCGGTCGACCTTCCACGCCTCGTGCGAGTAGATGGTGTCGTAGGCGTACTGCAGGCCCTTGTCGAAGCCGTCGAAGTTACGCCACTCCGCCAGGTAGTACTGGGCGTGCACCTCGGTGCCGCTGGAGACCTTCCAGCCCGCGCCGGTGGTGTCGACGAAGGTGCCGCCGGTGGCCGTCCAGCCGTTGGCGCCGCCCTCGACGTCGTCACTCCAGGTGGTGGCGCCGCCGCCGGTGACCGAGAAGTCGTCGACGAACCAGTTGCGCTCCTCGAACGCCTCGTCGGTGGCCAGACGCAGCCGCACCTGAACCGTCGTCCCGGCGTACGCCGACAGGTCGACGTAGTCGTGCCGCCAGCCGTCGGTGCTGCCGGTGAGGCCGTACTTCTTGCCGCCGAAGTCGTTCATCCGGCCGTTCGGGTCCGGGTAGCCGTCCGGCGTGGTGACCACCGTGCCGCCCTCGTCGTACACCTTCTGCTCGGTCCAGGTCGTACCGCCGTCGGTGGAGAGCTCGACGAAGCCGTAGTCCCAGTCCTCCTCGATGATGTAGTTGTTCCACATCCAGAACTTCGAGTCGGCGGCTGCCGGAACGTCGACCGAGCGGCTCAGCTTGACGTCGGCCCACTCCTGGTCGTTGTTGCTGTGCCACATCTTCGTGCCGCTGTGCGGGGTTGCCAGCGTCGTCACCTTGTCCGGCAGGTCGACCTTGATGCCGTCCTCGGAGTCGATCGGGGTGCGCGACGTCTGGCCGAGCTTGACCTCGCGCGGGTTCGACCCGGGGCGGATGGTCAGCGGGTCGGCCCAACCGAGCACCCACTTGTCCCAGATGCCCATGTGCGTGGGCAGCGCCTGGAAGATCTCACCGGAGTGCGAGCCCGAGGCCATCAGGTCCCAGAAGTCCACGTCGGAGTCGGCGTTGCCGGACGTGTCGTAGAGGTCCGGCAGACCCAGGTCGTGGCCGAACTCGTGGGCGAAGACACCGACGCCGGCGTCTTCCGGCTGCACGATGTAGTTCGACGCCTTCAGGTTGGTGCCCGGGATGGTGTAGCCACCGGCGACCGTGGAGGAGTGCGCCCACACCGCGTACACGCCCTGGTCGCCGCCGCCACGGGACTTGCCCTGGCCGGCGTGCACCAGCACGAGGTGGTCGATCACGCCGTCCGGCTCGAAGACGTTGCCGTCACCGTCGCGGTCGGCCTGGTCCTCGATGTCGTAGTCGGCCCACGGGAAGTTCGGGTCCTTCGCGACGAGCGCGTCGATCGCGTCGGTCGCCAGGCGGCCCGCGCCGGCCGGGTTGTCCGGGTGGCCGTTCATCGACTGCTCACGGCCGGGAACCCACGCGCCGGTCTCGTCCTGGAAGCAGCGGTTGGCCGCGTACCAGCCCTCCGAGTGCGGCACGGTGATCCACGGGCTGGCCTGCCCGTCCACCGTGTACGCGTTCTTGGACATCTCCAGGTACATGTTGTGCATGGTGCGACCGGACAGGTCGATGCCCTTCTTGCCGTCCGGGCCCTTCAGGTCCGTGCGGACCCGCTCGGTGATGCCCTTCTTGCTGTAGAGCATCTTGTTGTAGTGCTGCGGCGAGAAGTCCGGCACCCACATCGAGTTGTTGTCCTCGTGGGGCAGGCGCGCCGGGTCCGCGATCTTGTTGTGCTTCGGGCCGTTCTGGACCGTGCCGGGGACGCAGGTGCGGTCCTCGAACACCGTCTTGGGGACCATGACGTTCGTGAAGTCGTCGTTGGCCTTGTCGTTGAACTCCACCAGCAGCGTCAGCAGCTTCGCCGTCTGGGTGGTCGGGGCCTTCTTGAACTTGCGGGGGTTCTGACCCGTCTTCAGCGACTTGGCCTCGTCCTTGGCCAGCTGCCGTGCGGTCACCGGGTTGCCCCGGGCGTGCTTCTGGTCGAACGCGCGCGCGGATTCCGCGGCAGGGGTGTAGATGCCACCCTTGCCCTTCACCTCACGGCCGGTGGTGTCCGGCTGCACCTCGGGCTCGGCGTAGTTGATGTAGTGCTCGTCCGCGCCGATCACCGCCTGGGGGGTGCCGGACGACGGCTGGGCTGCCGCACTGCCACTCACGGTCAGTGACGTGGCCGCGAGGGCGATGACGGGCAGTGCGACGAGTAGTCGTCGCCGCGCCCTGGACTGCGGTTTGTGGTTCATGCCGCTCCGTTTCTCGGGCATGGGGAGGAGGACGTTGGGGTTGCCGACCATCGAAGCGATGTCTGTCGAACTCTGCCAACCTGCGTGAACCTAAAGCACAACCGGCCGAAAGGACAGTGGTGGCCGACGCCTGTGCCCGTTCAGCTTTCCCCGACTCCCCCGACCGACCGATGTGACACCGGCAGGGCGGCGCGGACCGCATCCGTAAGACATGGCAGAGGGTGGCGGCCCGAACGGACCGCCACCCTCCATTGAGTACGCCTACCGTCAGTCCTCGTCGGACTTCGTACCGCTCATCCCCGATGAGATCAGGTCCATCACCGAGGAGTCCTGCAACGTCGTCACGTCGCCCAGCGAGCGGTTCTCCGCCACGTCCCGCAGCAACCGTCGCATGATCTTGCCGGAGCGGGTCTTCGGCAGCTCCGGCACCAGCATGATCTGCCGCGGCTTGGCGATCGGGCCGAGCGTCTTCGACACGTGGTTGCGCAGGTCGGCGATGAGCTGCTCACCCGCCTCGCCGGCGATGTCCGTGCTGCCCCGCGGAATGGCGAACGCGACGATCGCCTGACCGGTGGTCGGGTCGGTCGCACCGACGACCGCCGCCTCGGCCACCGACGGGTGCGACACCAACGCCGACTCCACCTCGGTCGTCGAGATGTTGTGCCCGGACACCAACATCACGTCGTCCACCCGGCCGAGCAGCCAGATGTGCCCGTCGTCGTCCTTCTTCGCACCGTCGCCGGCGAAGTACATGCCCTGGAAACGCGACCAGTACGTGTCGATGAACCGGTCGTCGTCACCCCAGATGGTGCGCAGCATCGACGGCCACGGCTCGCGCAGCACCAGGTAGCCGCCACCACCGTTCGGCACCGACTGGCCCTGGTCGTCCACCACGTCGGCCACGATGCCCGGCAGCGGCGTCATCGCCGAGCCCGGCTTGGCCGCGGTCACCCCCGGCAACGGCGAGATCATGATGGCGCCCGTCTCGGTCTGCCACCAGGTGTCCACCACCGGCAGTTCGCCCCGGCCGATGTGCTGCCGGTACCACATCCAGGCCTCCGGGTTGATCGGCTCGCCGACGCTGCCCAACAGGCGCAGCGACGACAGGTCGAAGCCCGCCGGGAGGTCGTCGCCCCACTTCATCATCGTCCGGATCAGGGTGGGAGCGGTGTAGAGGATGCTCACCCCGTACTTGTCGACGATCTCCCAGAACCGGCCCTTGTGCGGCGTGTCCGGGGTCCCCTCGTACATCACCTGGGTGGCGCCGTTGGAGAGCGGGCCGTACACGATGTAGGAGTGCCCGGTGACCCAGCCGATGTCGGCCGTGCACCAGTAGACGTCCGTCTCCGGCTTCAGGTCGAACACCGCGTGCGTGGTGTACGACGCCTGGGTGAGGTAGCCGCCGGTGGTGTGCAGGATGCCCTTCGGGCGGGCCGTGGTGCCACTGGTGTAGAGGATGAACAGCGGGTGCTCGGCGTCGAACGGCTGCGCGGTGTGCTCGGCCGACGCGGTCTCCACCGTCTCGTGCCACCAGTGGTCCTTCTCGGTCCAGGCCACGTCCTCGCCGGTGCGGCGGACCACGAGCACGTGCTCCACCGACGGGGAGTTCGCGACCGCCTCGTCCACAGTGGGCTTCAATGCCGACGGCTTGCCCCGCCGGTAACCACCGTCCGCGGTGATCACCACCTTGGCGCTGGCGTCCTGGATCCGGTTGCTCAACGAGTCGGCGGAGAAGCCACCGAAGACCACACTGTGCGCGGCGCCGATCCGGGCGCACGCCAACATCGCCACCGCCGCCTCCGGGATCATCGGCAGGTAGATCGCCACCCGGTCGCCGGCTGTCACCCCCAGGTCGGTGAGCGCGTTCGCCGCCCGGCAGGTCAGCTCGTGCAGGTCCGCGTACGTGATGGTGCGGGTGTCGCCCGGCTCGCCCTCCCAGTGGATCGCGACCTTGTCGCCCCGGCCCGCCTCGACGTGCCGGTCCAGGCAGTTGTACGCGACGTTGAGCTGCCCACCCACGAACCACTTCGCGAACGGCGGGTTCGACCAGTCGAGCACCTCATCCCACTTCTTCGACCAGGCCAGCCGATCGGCCTGCTTCGCCCAGAAGGCCAGCCGGTCGGCCTCAGCCTCGGCGTACGCGTCGATGGTGACGTTGGCGTGCGCGGCGAGTTCGGCCGGCGGGGGGAACTGGCGCGTCTCGTTCAGCAGATTGGCCAATGCCTCGCTCATGCCGTGACTCCTCATCCTCGGGGTGACCTGGGTCTCGATGGCACGAGGGTAGTCGCGGGGCCTGCGACCGGCCACGGCTGCCCACCGCCTCGCGCCGAGCGGCCCCCGGGGCGCGCCCGGCGGCCCGTCCCACCTGTCCCCGCCGCGCGGGATGCCTTGATCAACGCGGTTTCATGGAAATCGGGGTGTCCAGGCCAGGCGGACACCCCGACTTCAAGGAAACCCGTGCGGAACTGCTGCGGTGGTTCGGCTGTCCGACCGCGCCGGGCCTGGTGCGGTGCCGCGCCGGGAGGGTGGTCCCTGTCGCGTTGGAGGCGGGTGCGGCCCGCCGCGCCGGGCCGGGTCGTTAGCGTGGCGGGGTGACCACCGACCCGCTCGCCCCGTTGCTCGCGCTCGCCGACATCGCCGCCGCCGTCGATCAGGCCCGCGCGCGGTTCGACCAGGCGCTCGGGCACCGGGCGCTGCGCCGGCACGGCGGACAGGTCGCCGCCGAGGTCAGTCTGCGCTCCGCTGTCGCCAGCGCGGCCCTCGAGGGGGCCGGGCACGAGCGTGAGGCGGTCCGGGCCGGCACCGTCACCGACCCGGTGCTCCAGGGGGCGCTGCGGGTCGCCGGAGCGCTGCCGGGCCTGAGCGAGCTGTGGCCGAAGGCGCCCCGCCAGGCGCTCGCGAAACTGCACGTGCTCGCCGCACGGGACATGGTGACGGAGGCCGAGCTGGGCCGCCCGGTCGCCGACCCGGTGGTCGCCACCCGACTGGACGGGCTGGCCGGCCTCGTCGCCGGCGGCACGAAGGTCTCCCCGTTGGTGCTCGCCGCTGTCGTACACGGGGAGTTGTTGAACCTGCGCCCGTTCGCCGGGCCGTCCGGCGTGGTGGCCCGGGGGGCGGCCCGACTGGTGCTGCTCGCCAGTGGCCTCGACCCGCGTGGCCTGCTCGCCGTCGACGTCGGGCACCGCGAGCGCGAGCCCGAGTACGTCGGCGCGGCCGGTGCCTTCGCCACCGGCACCCCCGACGGGCTGCGCTCCTGGCTACGGCACTACATGGCCGCCGTCGAGGTCGCCGCCGACCAGCTCACCGCCATCGGAGACGAGATCCTCGCCGCCGCCTGAGCAGTTGGACGGGTGGTGTCAGGCGGTGGTGGCGGCTCGGGTTCGGCGGTGGCGGCCGTACCAGGCGATGCCGATGGCCACACCCACCCCGACCCCCAGAGCCGCCGCGGCCACCGGGACAGCGGGCCGTTCCCGCCACCGCCGGCCCAGCGGGATCGGATGCCGGAACTCCAGCACCGGCCACGCGTTCTCCGAGGCCAGCTTGCGCAGCTGCCGGTCTGGGTTGACCACACTCGGGTGGCCCACGCACTCCAACAACGGGCGATCGCTGTACGAGTCGGAATAGGCGTACGAATCAGCCAGGTCGTAGTCCCGGGCGGCGGCCAACTCGGTGACCGCCTCGACCTTGCTCGGCCCCGCCGCGTAGAACTCGACCTCGCCGCTGTACCGGCCGTCCTCCACCGTCATCCGGGTCGCGATCACGTCGGTGACGCCGAGCAGCTCACCGATCGGCCGGACCATCTCCTCGCCGGACGCCGACACCAGCACCACGTCCCGCCCAGCCGCCTGGTGCTCCACGATCAGGGCGGCGGCCTCGGCGTACACGTAGGGGTTGATCAGCTCGTGCAGCGTCTCCGCGACGATCTGGCGGACCTGCTCCACCTGCCAGCCCTTGCAGAGCGCAGCCAGGTAGTCCCGTGTTCGGGCCATGGTCTGCTCGTCGGTGCCGCCCAGCCGGAACATCAGCTGCGCGTACGCCGACTTGACCACGTCCCGCCGGGTGATCAGCCCATCCCGGTAGAACGGCCGACCGAACGCCAGGGCGCTCGACTTGGCGATGACGGTCTTGTCCAGATCGAAGAAAGCGGCACTTCGGCCCACGGCGCGAAAGTCTAGCCGGATGGTCTATCGTCGGCGGGTGCCCGGGGTCATGCCACCCCTCAGACCTGCGGGCTCTCCGCTCCGCGTGATCACGCTCACACTCTGCGAGGAGATTTTCGCAGTGAGTGGAGGCAGCACCACTCGACGTGACGGGCCCGCTCAGGCAGACTTGTCCGTACGACGAGCTTTCACATCCCCGAAACAGACAGACCCTCAGCGGTTGCACCCCCCGTGACCGCTGAGTGGTTCGGCTCGACCCCCCCGGAGCCGAACCTCCGACGACCCCCGTCTCCCCCCGACGGGGGTCGTCCCTTTCCGTGGGAGCGCGCCACCCGACACCATGAGGCTCGCTCGTGCCCTGGATGCCGGGGCCTGCTGCTCGGTCGGGCCTCCACCCCCGCGTCGTCGCGGGCCGTGCGACCGCCGCCTGGCGTGTAATTTCCCAGCGGGACGAGCTGAGGAGGAACGCGTGGCTGCTGGTGGCTTCTCGTCGAAACGGCTGGCCCGGGTGCGGGGGTTCCTTGAGCACCACGTCGAGTCCGGCTTCGTCCCGGGCATGGTGGCCGTCCTCGCCCGGCACGGCGAGGTGCACATCGAGGCGACGGGTCAGCTCGCGTTCGAGGGTCCCGGGTCGCAGACGCCGATGGCGGCCGACACGATCTGTCGCCTGGGCTCGATGTCGAAGCCGATCGTCGCCGCGTGTGCGATGACCCTCGTCGAGGACTGCACCCTCCGCCTCGACGACCCGGTCGACGATCTTCTCCCGGAGTTGGCGGACATGACAGTGCTCGCCGATCCCCACGGTCCGCTGGACGACACCGTCCCGGCGGAACGCCCGATAACGCTGCGGGACGTCCTGGACGGCACCCTTGGCACCGGCATGGTCCCTGCCGAGCCGGGCACGGTGCCGGTCGCCGACGCGTTGGACGCACTCGAATATCAGTCGCCGGACGCGTGGATCCGCCAGCTCGGTGACCTTCCGCTCGTCCACCAGCCGGGTGAGCGCTGGATGTACGACACCGCCGCCAACGTGACCGGCGTGCTCATCGCCCGGGCCACCGGCATGTCCTTCGGGGATGCGATCCGTGCGCGGGTCTGCAAGCCACTGGGGATGGTCGACACCGCCTTCGACGTGGGTAGCGAGAGCATCGACCGGTTCGCTACGGCGTACGAGCAGGACAACGCCGCCACCGGCGAGCCGGTGGTCGAGGACGGTCCGGACGGGCGGTTCAGTCGACCGCGCCTGTTCGAGTCCGGTGGCGGCGGGCTCGTCTCGACCCCTCGGGACTACCTCGCCTTCGCCTCGGCGCTGCTTGCCGGCGGTGCCCACGGCGGCGAGCGGGTGCTGTCGCGGCCTGCGGTGATGCTGATGACGAGCGACCACCTGACCGCGACCCAGAAGGCCGTCTCCGGGTTCTGGCCCGGCTACTTCGACGCCATCGGCTGGGGTTTTGGAATGTCGGTCCGGACCCGCCGCACACACCTCGGGCCCTCGGTCGGCAGCTACGGATGGCCTGGCTTCTACGGCACGGCCTGGTACAACGACCCCGCCGAGGATCTGACGGCGATCGTGTTCATGCAGCGGGCACACGCGGGCGACCAGCGGCTGCCGATGTGGCACGACTTGTGGACCACCGTTTACCAGGCGATCGACGACTGACCGCGTCCTTCGTTACCGGTGGGCGGCACTCGCCCCAGGCGGCGCGGTAATCCCTGGGCCCTCAGCGACACAAGCCATTGTGAGAGTCGCCGAGGCAATGGGGGTTCGGGTGGGTCCACCGAAGAAGCGGGACGAGGGCTGGTTCACCAGTCTCTACGCCGCCGAGTACGAGCACATAGTTCGGTACGGCCTGCGTCGGCTCGCTGACCGGGATGCCTCGGCGGAGCTTGCCCAGGAGGTCTTCGTCGTCGCCTGGCGTCGTCGCGCCGAGGTGCCGGAGCGCAGCCTGCCCTGGCTGTACGGGGTGGCCCGACGCCTTCTGGCGAACCAGTGGCGGTCGCGACGCGGCGCACCTGACCTTCTCCCGATCACCGATGTCGACCTTGAGCGACTGGCCGGATCGTCGGGTGCCGACACGAGCGTCGGGGTCGCCGACATCTGGACCGCGCTGGCCAACCTCAACGACCTCGACCAGGAGATTCTCCGGCTGGTCGGCTGGGAGGAGCTGACGGTGTCCGAGGCGGCCAAGGTTCTCGGTTGCACCGGGGCGACCGCCGCAGTGCGCCTGCACCGCGCCCGCCGTCGCCTTGCCGAAGCGATGTCGGCCCGGCCCGCGCAGACCGGGCGTCGACCGGTGTTGGCGACCATTCGAGAGGATCTGTGATGTTCGGAGCAGAGCGAACCCGTACTCTTCTCGGCCCGGCCGACCCGGCCCGCAACGCCGCCGTCGGGCCACCGCCGGTCTCGGCCCGCGAGCTCATCGACCGCGCCAGCGCTACCGAGACGGTCGCCGGGCGTCGTCGCGTACACCCGACCCGCCGGCTGGTCCTGACGGCCGGGACGCTGGCGGTCGCGGCCGGTGCCGTGGCGGTGCTCCAGCCGCTCGGCGAGCGCGCACCGGAGGCCCCGGGTGGGCCTGGAAACGCGGCGGGGTTGGTGCTCGTGCCGGTCGCGTACCAGTTCGACGCGGATCCGCCGGCCGCCGGCCCGCAGCTGCGCATGCTGGCCGACAAGATCAAAGATGCGGCGTACGACCACCAGAGCGGCCGCTACATGTATCACCACACGAAGGTGTGGGGCGATCCGGTGATGACCTCCGCCGACGGTCGCCACCACGTCGCCTTCGCCGGGGCCTCCCAGGTCTGGCAGGCCGCAGACGGGACGGGCAGTCAGATCAACACACAGCTGGAGCCGCAGTACCCCGACCAGGAGTCCCGGGACTACTGGCAGCGAGCCTTCGATTCGCGTCCGGCGGTCGAGGGCACCCCTGCTCCGGCCATGATCCCGCTGCCGCCGCAGGAACTCAGGCCGCCGTCGGCCGTCCCAGCCGAGCTGCGGGAGCTGCTGAAGGTCGAATACGGCGCAGGGGCGGCGAGCAAGGGGGTCAGCACGCTCTACGGCCGGTACGTCGTACCGCGTGCGACCCGAGCGGCGGTCCTGCGGGTCCTCGCCGACGTGCCCGGCTTCCGCTGGCGGGGGCAGGTCACGGACCGTGCCGGTCGGAAGGGGGTCGCCGTCACCTTCGACGACCGCGAACACGACGCGCAATCTCTTCTGGTCTTCGATCCGACGACGGGCGAACTGCTCGCCGATGAGCGGTTGACGCTGTCGCCAGTGCGGATCAGCTCGTACCAGGTGATCCTCGATGCCGGCTGGACCGACCGGGTCGGCTGACCGCGACTTGCGGGGCTGCTCCTTTCGGGAGCGGCCCCGCTGTTTTCCCGCAGCGGCCGTAGCTGCCGCGATGCCCGCGCCCGTAGCAGATCAATTGTCTCGGCGGCGGTTTTCCACAGGCCACCAGGTTGTCCACAGGCGACGACATCGGGACGGCTCGTGGGGTGGATTCCGAGCACTGTCGGCGGCATACCAGAGCCCGACCGCTGGAGGCCGCGATGCCACCCCGTACCACGGTTCCGCCGATCCGCCGGCTCCCGCTGGTCGTCACCGGCGACGACGACCTGCTCGACGATGTGCTCCGGCTCGCCGCCGTCGGCGGCACGGAGGTGGAACTCGCCCGCGACCCAGCGGCTGCCCGCACCCGATGGCTTACCGCGCCCCTGGTCCTGCTCGGCGCCGACCAGGCGCAGGCCTGCCTGCGCGCCCGGTTGCCGCAGCGCCCTCGGCTGGTGCTGCTCGGCCGGGCTGGTCAGCTCGACCCTGGGTGGCAGACCGCCGAGCTGATCGGGGCCGAGCACGTCGCCACGCTGCCGGCCGCAGAGCCGTGGTTGGTGGATCGGTTCGCCGAACATCATCCGGATCGTCCGGCCGGCGTCGGCGCCCGTGTCGTCGCGGTCCTCGGTGGTCGGGGCGGTGCGGGGGCGAGTGTGTTCGCCGGTGGTCTGGCGGTGACCGCCGCCCGGGCCCGGTTGCGCACCCTCCTGGTCGACGCCGACCCGCTCGGTGGTGGCCTCGACCTCGTGCTGGGCTGGGAGCAGTTGGAAGGCCTGCGCTGGCCGTCGCTCACCAGCGCAGACGGTCGGGTGGACGCCCCGGCGCTGGTGCAGGCCCTGCCCAGCCGGGGTGACCTCGTGGTGCTCTCCTGGGACCGCGGCGAGATGCTGCCGCTGCCGGTGACGGCGATGGCGGCGACAGTCGACGCGGCCCGGCGTGGGCGCGACTTCGTGGTGATCGACCTGCCCCGACAGTTGGACGATGCGGCTGTGGTGGCGCTGCAAGCCGCCGACCAGGCGTTCATCGTCGTGCCGGCCGAGTTGCGTGCCACTGCGGCGGCCACTCGGGTGGTGGCCGCGGCCGCCCCGCACTGCGCTGCACTCTCGGTGGTGGTGCGCGGGCCCGCACCCGGGCGGTTGCGGGCGTCCGAGGTGGCACGAGCGCTGGGCCTCCCCCTGGCCGGCACGCTGCGCCCCGAGCCGGAGCTCTGCCGTCGGCTGGAACGGGGCGAGGCGCCGGCCGCCGGGGGCAAGGGCCCACTCGCCGTGCTCTGCCAACGGATCGTCACCGACCTCACCGGCGCGCCGGGTGCGGGTGCGGCGTGACCGCCGGGCCGGAGGACGGCACGCTCGCCGCCCGGGTACGGCAGCGGATCGCCGCCGCCGCCACCCCGGTCACCGCAGCGGCCATCGTCTCCGCGGTACGGGCCGAACCCGCCGCCGCAGTGCTCGGCGACACCGTCATGCTGCGGATCGCCGACCGGGTGCGCGACGACCTGGTCGGCGCCGGGCCGTTGGCGCCGCTGCTCGCCGACCCGGAGGTCACCGACGTCCTCGTCAACGGCGTCCGGGTCTGGGTCGACCGCGGGTCGGGGCTGCACCAGGTCGCCGTCCCGGTGGGCTCGGTGGAGGACGTCCGTCGATTGGCGCAGCGGCTGATCGCCAGTGCGGGACGGCGGCTCGACGACGGCTCCCCGTACGCGGACGCGCGGCTTCCCGACGGCACCCGACTGCACGCCGTGCTGCCGCCGGTGGCGACCGAAGGTCCCTACCTCTCGCTGCGGACCTTCCGGCACCGGCCGTTCACCCTCGACGAGATGGTGCGCCAGGGAACCGTGCCGCGACCGCTGGCACCACTGCTCGCCGCCGTTGTGGCGGCCCGACTGGCGTACCTGGTGACCGGGGGCACCGGGTCGGGCAAGACGACCCTGCTCAACACCCTGCTGGGGATGGTGCCGGCCACCGAACGGATCGTGCTGGTGGAGGACGCCGCCGAGCTGCGTCCGGGGCATCCGCACGTGGTGGGGCTCCAGGCACGTACCGCCAATGTGGAGGGGACGGGCGTGGTCAGCCTGGCGGACCTGGTCCGGCAGGCGTTGCGGATGCGCCCGGACCGGCTGGTGGTCGGGGAGTGCCGGGGCGGTGAGGTGGTCGACCTGCTGGCCGCGCTCAACACCGGCCATGACGGGGGTGCGGGCACCCTGCACGCCAACACACCGTCGGACGTGCCAGCCCGGTTGGAGGCCCTCGGCATGTTGGGTGGGCTGCCTCGCGCCGCGCTGCACGCCCAGGTGGCCGCCGCGTTGCAGGTGCTGTTCCAGGTACGACGCAGCGACCGGGGTCGAGTCCTGGAATCGGTCTGCCTGCTGGTCCCCGAGGGACCCGAACGCATGGTGACGGTGGTGCCCGCCTGGGTGCGCGGCAGCGGGCTCGGGCTCGCCGCCCGTGCCCTCGGGGCGCTGCTGCGGGAGCGTGGGGTGGCGGTGCCACCCATCCTCAGCGAACCATGGCCCGGATCGGCGGGTCCGGCATGACCGCCGAGACGATGCTGGTTGCGGCCCTGCTCCTTGTCGCCGCTGCCCTCGTGGCGTGGCCCGTGCGGAGCATCCGGTCCCGTCGCCGTCGCGTGCTGGCACCGGAGCGGATGGCCGGTCGTATTGATCCGGATGACGCCCTGGTGCAGTGGATCAGGGAACTCGGTCGCACGCCGGACGGGCCGGTCGACGGCACCGGAGCTGCCCCGACCAAGGGTCGTCCGGTCGGCATCGCGGGCGAGTCGGGTGCCACCGTGGGTGCCAACGACAGGCGGACGGCACTCGGCTGGCCCGACCGGGACGTCACCCGCAGCCCGAGTTGGCCAGGAGCGGCGGACGGGTTCACACGTCCGGAGGGGCCGACGCGCCCACCGGCCCGGCGGGATCCCCGACGCCCGACCGGCACCACCCGCCCGGAGGTGGCCCCCACGATGCTCGACGCCGAACGGCAGCCGGGCGCGTCGGCGGCCACGATCACGATCGGTGTCAGCGGCGTGGACACGGCCGGTCGGAACGACGTCTCCGGCCCGGCAACCGCAGACGGGCACGGCGATCTGGACACCGGCTGTCGAGGTGGCCCGTCCGACGGGTGCGCGACGGTCGGCTGCCGCGCCCACGGGCGTGTCGGCGCGACCGGGAGAAGGCCGGGTACGCCTCCGTCGGTGCGCATCTCGCGATCGACGACCCGCGTCCTGCCGGTGGTCGGTCTGCTCGGCGGCGGGGTGGGTGCCGTGGTCGGTGGTCCGGTGGCTGCGGTCGCGATGGCCGGGTACGGCACGCTGGCCGTGCGCGCCGTACTGCGGTGGCGAGTGAACCGCAGCGCCGAGCGGGACAGACGACGTGGGCTGGACCAGCTCTGCGGCCTCGCGGCGGACCTGCGGGCCGGCCTGCCCGTCCCGCACGTCCTCGACGTCACGGCCGTCGGGAGTGACGAGGGGAGCCGCCTACGTCAGCTGACCTCGGCGGCGGTGCGCTTGGCCGACCGGACCGGTGCGCCGCTGGCGGAGCTCTTGGAGCGGATCGAGGCGGACGCACGGGCGACCGACCGGGGTCTGGCCGCAGCGGCGGCCCAGGCGGCCGGTGCCCGGGCCACGGCCTGGCTACTGGCAGCCCTGCCGGTTGGCGGGATCGGGCTGGGGTACGGCATCGGCGTCGACCCCATGGCGGTGCTCCTGCACAGCTCGGTCGGCGGCGCCAGCGCGGTTGTCGCGGTCGCCCTTCAGGTGGTGGGCCTCCTCTGGGCGGAACGGCTGGGCGCGGCACCGGGGCGGGCTGGATGACCGCCCAAGGCCCAGCCAGGCGGCGACCGGACGTGATCCGGCTCGTGGCGGTGCTGGCTGGGCTGGCCGTGGCCATCGTCGTCGAGGGCTGGCTCGGGTTGCTCGGCGCTATCCCTGCCGCGTTCCTGCTCGACATCCTGTTGCGGCGGATCGAGTCGCCCGCTGTGCGTCGTCGGCGGCAGCAGGAGGCCGTCGACCTACCGCTCGCCGCCGATCTGCTGGCCGCGGCGATGCGGGCGGGCGCCCCGGTGGATCGCTCGGTACTGGCCGTCGCCGAGGCACTGGACGGGCCGCTCGCCGGCCGGCTGGCCCGGGTCGGCCGCACGCTGCTGCTCGGTGGTGGCCCAGCAGAGGCATGGTCCGCGCTGGACGGAGTGCCCGGCGCGGAGCGCCTGACCGCAGCGGCGTTGCGGTCGGCAAACAGTGGTGCCGCCCTGGCCGGCGCACTGACCCGGCTCGCCGACGACCTGCGCGCCGACCGGGCCACCGCTGCCGAGGCATCCGCCCGCCGGGCGGGTGTGCTCATCGTCCTGCCGCTGGGGCTCTGCTTCCTGCCGGCCTTCATTCTCGCCGGACTCGTGCCGGTGATCGTCGCCGTTCTCGGCGACGTGCTCTGACCCATCGAGAAGGGAAACAGTCATGCGCAAACTCATCGCCCGCCTGCGCGGCGATGCCGGAATGAACACGGCCGAGTACGCCGTGGGCACCCTCGCCGCGGTCGCCTTCGCCGGGATCCTGTTGAAGGTGCTGACCTCCGGCAACGTCCAGTCGGCACTGACCGCCGTCATCGACCGGGCACTGAAGTGATCGAGCGCCGGCAGGCCGGCCGCGATCCAAGTTCGAGCGTTCCCGGGCCGGCGGCACGCGGCGGGCGGAGACTTCGCGTCCTTTCGCGGACCGTTGGCGGGGACCGGGGGTCCTTCACCGCCGAACTGGCGGCCGGCCTGCCGGCGCTGCTCCTGCTCCTGCTGGCCGGCCTGACCGCTGTCAACGCCGTCAGCGCACAGGCGGGTTGCCTGCACGCGGCCCGGGAGGCTGCGCTCGCCGCAGCCCGGGGCGCGGACGGCGGCGCGGAGGGTGACAGCGCGGCGCCGCCGGGCGCGGCGGTTTCAGTGTCCGTCGACGGCGACCGGGTGCGGGCGACGGTACGGGCACCCGTCCGGACGTTGGGCGGCCGGCTACCGCGGATCACCGTGGTCGCCACCGCAGTCGCCGCCGTCGAACCGGGCGCTCACGAGGGGAGTTGGTAGTGCGAAGGGATCAGTCACCCCGCGCCGGTCACCCACCGGCTTCCGGGGAGCACGTTGACGGCCAGCCGGACCGGCAGCGAGGTGGCGCTACGGTCCTGCTGCTGGCGATGGGGCTCGTCTTCGTGGTGTTCGGGACGTTCGGCGCCGCCATCGTCGCCGCCGGAATGGCGAGCCAGCGGGCGGCGGTAGCTGCCGACCTCGGCGCGCTGGCCGGGGCGGCGCGGGTGCTCGACGGCGACGCCGCGGCGTGCGCGTCCGCATCCGACCTCGCCGGTCGCAACGACGGCCGGCTGGTCGGCTGTCGCCTCGACGGGATGGACGTGCTGGTGACGGTCGAGGTGGCGTTCACGCCACTACCCGGCCTGACCCGGGTGGCTGCGGCGAGCGCCCGCGCCGGCCCGGTACGTGGTTGAGCCGGGTGGTTGCCCGCCTGACCGGCGGCGTCTCTGCTCACCATCGCCGCAGTGCCAGACGTAGCGCGAGGAGGGCTGGCCTGTGGCTTGCCGGATTGCCAAGGCACTCGGGACTGGTGAGCGCTACGGAGCTGAATCGTTTACGACGCCGGGCGTGATGCGTTTACGACATCAGCTCCAAAGGGGGAGCGGACCACATCCGGGGGCAGGGGGTCAGGTGCCGCGGCCCGCCGGCCGGGGCGGGGGGGGGGTCAGGGGCGGCGCCGGCGCAGGGCTGGGG
>NZ_JBEZEH010000084.1:0-27405 GCF_040648775.1 Micromonospora sp. NPDC049089 | reverse complement strand
GGGGAGCCCGCCCGGCGCAGGGATCAAGCCTGACCGCCCGGAGCCGGGCGGGCTCCCCCGAAAACCCGCCCCAAGGCTCACAGGCGGTAGACGACGGCCTCCCCGACTTCCTGCCGGCTGATCCCGAGCGACTCCACCGGCGCGTCGATGGTGATTTCCCACGGTGTGCCAGCCACCTGGCCGCGCAGCAGCACCACAGTGCGGACGCCGAGCGTGCGCAGGTAGTCGATGCTCGTCTGGTCCGGGAACGACTGGCTCACCCGACGGACATCGTCGAGCTGGCGCGGTGTGAAGCCGCTCCCGCCGTTGACCACGTCGGGGAACCCACTGGTCGACCAGAGCATCACGTGCTGGTCCAGGCTCTGATTGCTGGGCAGCACCAGCATCGGCCCCTCCGCCGAACGCATCGCCGCCGGTTGGGTCGGCACCACCGGGTGTGGGGTGGTGTTCAGGCCCTCGACGGTGACCAGCAGCAACGGCAGCAGGGTGGCCATCCGCAGCCACGGCCCCGGCCACGACGGAATCCGCTGCGCGGTCAACTCGCGGACCCGGTCGGTGAGCGCGGTGACCGCGCCCGCCGCGAGCAGGCCGAGCAACAACGTGGTCCAGAGCATCAACCGCCCGGGGGTACGCAACGCGCTCCAGCCCGGCAGGTACTCGAAGAGGGGAACGTAGGTGAAGGTGCCGTCGAAGAAACGGGTGCCCATGGCGAAGACCATCGTCAGCAGCACCCCGGCGAGCAGCAGCAGTCGGTGCCGCAACCGCCAGACCGAGAAGAACAACCCGCCCGCGGCGAGCGCATAGAGCACGAAGCCCGGCAGCAGGGTCATCTCCGGGTGCCACGGCAGCGCTGCCCGGGCACCCTCGTGCAGCCCACCCCAGATCCGCGACTCACCGGGCGCTGTCACGAAGCCCGACGCCGGTGGCGAGAAGAGGCTGATGTCGCCGATGGTGCGCTCGGCGTACGGGTGCAGCTCGGTCACCTTGAAGAACGGGAACGCCATCAGCAGACCGACGCCGGCGAACAACACCCCGCCGAGCACGTCGGCGGCGAACAACCGGCGACCGAACGGAACGGCCTGCCCGGTGCGCAGCCGCCGCACGATGAAGAGGACGGCAGTGACCAGCACCGCACCAGCCAGGAAGTACGCGAACGGCAGCCCGATGCCGAAGCCGAGGCTGAGTTGCCAGGCCGCCACCAGCCAACCCGCGTAGACCCAACCGTCGTGCCGGCGCTCCGGCCGGTAACCGTGTCGCAGCGACCACCCGTGCCCGCGCGCCAGCATCGCCAGCGCCAGCGGAATGCCCCCGTTGGAGAGCACGTGCAGGTGCCCGGCCTGAGCCAGCAGCCACGGCGCGTAGGTGTAGCTCACGCCTGCGACGGCCGCGCCGATCCGGCCGGCCCCGAGCTGTCGAGCCAGCGCGTACGCCCCGAGCGTGGCGAGCGCGTGCGCCAGCACGAACATGATGTTGTAGCGCAGCACGGCGTCCTCGGGACCGCTGCCGAGCATCCCGGCCGGGGCGTACCCGAGGAGCGTGTCGGAGAACGCGAAGCTCCACAGCTCGGGGAAGAACGTGTTGGACTGCCACAGCCGCGCCGGCTCGGCCAGCAGGATGTGCCCGGACCAGGCCATCTGCCAGGCTTGCAGGCTCGGGTCCCAGTAGTCCTGCGGAAGGGTGTAGCGCGGATAGCGCAGCGTCGGCCAGGTCATCAACACGGCCAGTGCCAACGCGCCGAGGGCGGCCAGGGTCCACTCGTGGATCAGGAACCGCCCGACCGCCCGGCCCGCCCGACTGAAGATGGAGGGCCGTGGCTCCGGTGCGGAGGCGAACGCCTCCCAACGCTCCGGGCCGACCGGCTTCGCCTCGCTGTCGACCTTGTCCGTAGCGTCGGCGCCGTCCGCCTTCGCGTCCTTGGCCGGGTCGCTGTCCTCAGCCGGTTTGCTGGCCTTGGTCGTGTCGTCCTTCTTGGCCGCGTCGTCTTTCTTGGTCGCGCTGCCCTGCTTGTCGCCGTGCCGGGCCGCGTCCTTGCTGGCGGCACCACTCGTCGCTCGGACTGCCCCGGCGTCGCCGTTCGGGGCGGCTCCGGTCGTGTCGCCGCCGACAGGTGGGGACTGGTCCGCGGTGGTCCCGGCGGGGGACTTGTCGGAGGTGCGAGCCGGCTGGGTGGGGGTGCCGGCCGCGGCAGTGGTGGCGGGTTGACTCTCGCCGGCCGCGCCGGTGGGGGTGGGCCGCGCGTTGCCGGTCCCGGGCTGTCCGCTCGTCATGCCGCCGGGCTCTCCGCTCCGAGCTGCTCACGCAGAAAGTCGATGTCGGCGGCCTGGCCGGTCACGCCGCCCGGTGTCTCGACGACCACCGGCGCGCCGGCCGCCCTGATCACCGCAACCACCAGCTCCGGGTCGATCGTCCCGCCGCCCAGGTTGTCGTGTCGGTCCTGGCCGGAGTTGAACGCGCCCTTGGAGTTGTTGGCGTGCACCAGGTCGATCCGCCCGGTGATCGCCTTGACCCGGTCGACCAGGCCGAGCAGCTCCTCGCCGCCCGCGTACGCGTGGCAGGTGTCCAGGCAGAAGCCGACCTCGTAGTCACCGATGGCGTCCCAGAGTCGGGCGAGCGCGTCCAGCCGTCGGGCGCAGGCGTTGTCGCCGCCGGCGGTGTTCTCGATCAGGACCGGTACGCCGAAACCGCCGGAGTCCGCCGCGTACGCGAAGGTCTTGCGCCAGTTGTCGAAGCCCACGGCCAGGTCGTCGCCGGCGTTGACGTGCCCACCGTGGACGATCAGGCCCTTGGCACCGATGGCGGTGGCGGCGTTGGCGTGCCCGAGCAGCAGCTTGCGGCTCGGGATCCGGATGCGGTTGTTGAGTGTGGCCACGTTGATGACGTACGGCGCGTGCACGTAGAGGTCGACCTCGGCGGCGCGCAGCCGATCGGCATCTTCGCGAGGCTTGGGCGCCTTCCAACCCTGTGGGTCGGCGAGGAAGAACTGCACGGTCTCGGCGGACCGGGCGGCCGCCTCCGCCAGCGGGTCGGTCGAGTCGACGTGGGCTCCGATACGCATGCGAGCGAGCCTACGTCGCGCCCCCGACCGGCGAGGCGACGGCCGGGGCGGTGTCGCGTCACCGGAGGGACCGACGCTCGTTGATGGGTGTGAGCCGACGACCAGCGTCCCGGTGCCGCCAGCGGCGCGAGCGTCGTGCACGGTGACCGGCGGTCGACGGCCGACAGCGAGGTCGCCCCCGCGGCGCGGCCCGGCGCAGCGGGGGCGACCCATCGCACAACGGGTACCGAGCGACGACGAATCTCGGAATATTGTCCTTTTCCCCCCTACAAGGTATGAGTGCTGTTGTATCGTCAGATAACAACACGATAAAGCTCCGCGGGGCGTCTTCGGTCCAACCTCATCGGTGTGGTCGTTCCTCCCCAGGTCCCACCCAAGGAATGCGGACCAGACGCCCCGCGGCCTCGTAGACGGGGGTTCACCACCGACCGGTTGACGGTCGGACGGTGGGCCCCCGTCGGCTCGTCCGGGTCTGGTCCCGACCACCCCGGGCATGATCGTTGGGACCGGGTATCCTGGTCAGGTTGTCCGCGTCCGGCCGGGTTCCCTCGGCGCGTGCGGGCAGCGACACAAGACCTCCTGCCACGGAAGGACCGTGGCCGCTTAGCCCACAGGAGGTGAGCACGTCTTGCGTCACTACGAACTGATGGTCATCCTCGACTCCAGCCTCGAGGAGCGCACCGTCGCACCGTCGCTCGACACGTACCTGAACGTGATTCGGACCGCGGGTGGCTCGGTTGAGAAGACCGACGTGTGGGGCCGCCGGCGCCTCGCGTACGAGATCAACAAAAAGGCCGAGGGCATCTACGCCGTCATCGACCTGCAGGCCACGCCTGCTGCGGTGGCCGAGCTGGACCGTCAGCTCCGGCTCAACGAGTCCGTGCTGCGCACCAAGGTCATCCGACCGGAAATGCGCTAAGCCTTCCAACCCCCGGTTCGTCCGGATCAGCCTCCGCGACTCTGTCGGAGGGCTCTGAGAGCCTGTACGACGAGACGCTGAGTGCGCGAGGAGATGGTCATGGCAGGAGACACCACCATCACGGTCATCGGCAATCTGACCGATGACCCCGAGTTGCGGTTCACCCCCTCCGGGGCTGCGGTCGCCAAGTTCCGAGTCGCTTCGACGCCCCGTTTCATGGACAAGGCGTCGAACGAATGGAAGGACGGCGAGCCGCTGTTCCTCGCATGCACCGTGTGGCGGCAGGCCGCCGAGCACGTCGCCGAGTCGCTGCAGCGTGGCGCCCGGGTGATCGTGTCGGGCCGGCTGCGTCAGCGGTCGTACGAGACCCGCGAGGGTGAGAAGCGCACAGTCATCGAGCTTGAGGTCGACGAGATCGGCCCGTCGCTGCGCTACGCCACGGCCAAGGTGCAGAAGATGTCCCGCTCCGGCGGCGGTGGCGGCGGCTTCGGTGGCGGCGGTGGTGGTGGCAACCAGGGTGGCGGCGGAGGCAACTTCGACGACCCCTGGGCTTCGGCCGCTCCCTCTCCCGCGCGTGCCGGTTCGGGCGCCAATTTTGACGAGGAGCCACCGTTCTAATGGCGCCTAGCGCTCGCGATCGCAAACCAGGAGCACGTGCAACGGCCAAGGCTGCGGCACTGCGCAAGCCGAAGAAGAAGGTGAACCCGCTCGACAAGGACGGGATCGCCTACATCGATTACAAGGACACCGCGCTGCTGCGCAAGTTCATCTCCGATCGCGGCAAGATCCGCGCTCGTCGGGTGACCGGCGTGACCTCGCAGCAGCAGAGGCAGATCGCCCGCGCGGTCAAGAACGCCCGTGAGATGGCGCTCCTGCCGTACACGGCCACCACCCGCTGAGAGGAGGCACCGATATGAAGATCATCCTGACTCAGGAAGTGTCCGGCCTCGGTGCCCCGGGCGACATCGTCGAGGTCAAGAACGGCTACGGCCGTAACTACCTGCTGCCGCAGGGCTTCGCGATCGCCTGGACCAAGGGCGCGGAAAAGCAGGTCACGGTTATCAAGCGGGCCCGTGGGGCTCGCGAGATCCGCGACCTCGACCACGCCAACGAGGTCAAGGCTCAGCTCGAGGGTCTCAAGGTCAACCTGAAGGTCCGCGCCGGCGACGGCGGACGGCTCTTCGGCTCGGTCACCCCGGCCGAGATCGTCGACGCCGTCAAGACGGCCAGCGGCCCGGTCCTCGACCGGCGTCGGCTGGAGGTGCCCGGTCACATCAAGTCGACCGGCACCTACCCGGTGAAGATCAAGCTGCACCCCGAGGTGACCGCGTCGTTCAACCTGAACGTCGTTCAGGGCTGACGTCCGCAACACCACCACGAGAGCCCGCACCGAGCGATCGGTGCGGGCTCTCCTGCGTACGTCATCCAACCCGGCAACCCGGGCCACGGCCGGGCGTGCCCCGACCCGCCGACGGGTCACCCGATGGGCTGGCCCGTCACCGCGCTGATCAACACCGTGGAGAGGCCGCCGCCCACCACCGCGGCGGCCACCGCGATGGTCGCCGAGCGCCAGGTCGTACCCACCCGCCGCAGCAGCGCCGCCACCACCAGGCTGCTCACCAGGGCCAGACCGAAGCGCGGCGAACCGGCCAGGAGTGACTCCAGCGCGCGGGACCGGGCGGACTCACACCCGCCCCCGCTGATGTCGGTCACACAACCAGCCGGCGCCTGGCTGTCCAACGTCAACAGCCAAACGAAGATCAGCATCGCCGGCACCAGGTAACAGGCCGCCGTATACAGCAGAGGCCGGACGGACCCACCCGGATCCGGGTCGAGCAGGTCGTCCTCCAGGCGCCGCGCCCAGGCACCCGTGGCCGCCGACTCGACCCGGCGACGTACCGACGCCGTGCCCACCGCCGGCCGGTCCGCCCTACGTCGGGGCGCGCCCGGACGCGGCGCAGGCGCAGGCGCGCTGCGCGGCCGTGGGGCGGTGTATCCCACCACGGGCGACCGGGGCGCCGACGTGGTCGGTTCCATCCAACGCGGGTCGTCATCAGCCAACCGGGTGCCGGACCAGAAGCCGTCCTCCCGGCTCGGCCACCCCTCGGCGGCTGCCGGGCGATCGGAGCGCGGCGCCAGCGTACGGTCCCACTGGTCGTCCTCGATCGCGGACCGCTCCCACTGGCCGGTGCGGTCCGACCGCTCCCAGCCGCCGACACTTTCCACCGCCGACCACTGCCCGCTCAGGTCCCCGCTGTCCGCGCCGGCCGCCGGCGGCCACGCGTGCACGCCCGAGGCGTCCCACGGGTCCACAGCAGGCGGGTACGACGGATCCGGCTCTGCCACCTGCTCCGAACTGCGGACCCACGGGTCGGCCGCCGGACGGGACCAGGACTCCTCCGCCGCACGACGGCTACGCCGGGTGGGACGGCTCGGCTCCTGGTCCGGGACCTGCTCGCTCGGGGGGGACTCCGGCTCCCCGCCCGACCAGATCACCTGCGGACGGCCAACCGGCGCGCGGCGGGGACGCCGTTCCGAGACAGCACCAGAGATTGGCTCGTCCTCGCCGGCGTCGGCCCGTCGGCGGCCGGAATAACCCTGGTCCTGCGGACGGTCGAGCGTCCACTCCCGGGTGTGGTCCGAGTCTGGCGCCGGGCCGATCGCTGTCTGCTCCCGTCGACGCGGCTCGCTGCCCCGCCGCCGACCACCCGACGACTCGGCGGACCGTCGGCCCGCCCCGGAGATCGGCCGCTCGGGCTCGTCCTCGTCGTCGTCCGGTGCCGCGTGCCGTCCAGCGCCGTCCGCGTGCCGGACCCCTGACTCCAGCGCCCACCGGGGCAGGTAGGCGTCGACAGGCTCGTCCTGGCCGCGTTCCAACGCACGTCGACGGCTGGAGGTGCGGTAGCGCCCGTCCTCGTCGTACGGATCAACCGGAACAGACGCCGCGCGCTCACTCCACGAGGCGGTTGGCTGGCGCTCGCGCGGGCTGCCATCGCCGCGTCCCCAGTCCCGGTAATTCACGGCCGGAGTGTGACCCTTCTGAACCGAAAGCGGAATCCGCTGTCCAGGTGTAGCCGTTCGCTGGAGATAGTACGGGACGATCGTGTCACAGGCCCGACCGAAATATTCTCCTCCACAGGCTGGGGAGTATGTCTTCGCAGGTCAACGACTTATGGCCGAGAATTCCCCAATGGTTATCCACAGGCTGTGCACACGCTGCGCACATGCTGTCCACCGGGATCCACAGGTTGTCCCGAGGCTCGTCCACCGGCGTTGTTGAGTCTCTGACCTCGGGGTCCGTATGGTTGGCCCTCGACCGCCGGCGATGGCCCCCGATCGACCGGCCCGGTCGGAGGAGAAGTGTCGCACCCCAGCAGTAGAGCTGGGGTTGGATCCGGCGCAGTGGAGGGGGGACCCGTGTCGGTCACCGACGACATGCGGGCAGAGCCACGCTCCGGCGGAGGCCAGCCACCCGCACAGCGGGATGGCCAGTTCGACAAGACCCCGCCCCAGGACGTCGCGGCCGAGCAGTGCGTCCTCGGCGGCATGCTGCTCTCCAAGGACGCCATCGCCGACGTCGTCGAGATCCTCAAGACCAACGACTTCTACCGGCCGGTGCACGCCACCATCTTCGACATCATCCTCGACATCTACGGCCGTGGTGAGCCGGCCGACTCGATCACGGTCGCGGCGGCGCTCGCCGACTCCGGGGATCTGGTACGCATCGGTGGCGCGCCGTACCTGCACACACTCATCGCCAGCGTGCCCACCGCCGCCAACGCCGCGTACTACGCCCGCATCGTCAGCGAGCGGGCGGTGCTACGCCGACTGGTCGAGGCCGGCACGAAGATCGTGCAGCTCGGCTACGGCACCGCCAGCGGCGGCAGCCGCGACGTGGACGACGTCGTCGACCTCGCCCAGCAGGCCGTGTACGACGTCACCGAACGGCGGGTCAGCGAGGACTTCGCGATCCTGGCCGACATGTTGCAGCCGACGCTGGACGAGATCGAGGCGGTGGGCGCGACCGGCGGCATGATGACCGGCGTGCCGACCGGCTTCAGCGACCTGGACCGGCTGCTCAACGGCCTGCACGCCGGACAGTTGATCATCGTTGCAGGCAGGCCTGGTTTAGGTAAATCCACGGCAAGTATGGACTTTGCCCGAAATGCTGCCATTCGCGCCAACCAGGCGGCAGCCATCTTCTCGCTGGAAATGAGCAAGGTCGAGATCGTCATGCGGCTGCTCTCCGCCGAGGCGCGGGTGCCGCTGCACGTGCTGCGCAGCGGTCAGCTCTCCGACGACGACTGGACCAAGCTGGCCCGGTGCATGGGCGAGATCAGCGAGGCTCCACTCTTCGTCGACGACACGCCGAGCATGAACCTGATGGAGATCCGGGCCAAGGCTCGGCGGCTCAAGCAGCGGCACGACCTCAAGATGATCGTGGTCGACTATCTCCAGCTGATGACCTCACCGAAGCGCACCGAGAGCCGCCAGCAGGAGGTCGCCGACCTGTCCCGTGGCCTGAAGCTGCTGGCCAAGGAGGTCGAGTGCCCGGTGATCGCGGTCAGTCAGCTGAACCGTGGCCCGGAGCAGCGCACCGACAAGCGGCCCCAACTGTCCGATTTGCGTGAATCGGGATCAATTGAGCAAGATGCCGACGTCGTCATCCTCTTGCACCGCGACGACTACTACGACAAGGAGTCGCCGCGGGCCGGGGAGGCGGATTTTATAATTGCTAAGCATCGAAATGGGCCCACCGACACTGTGACCGTCGCGGCTCAGCTGCATCTGTCGAGATTTGTGGACATGGCCATCGGATGAGCGACACAGGATTTCGCCTTTCGGCGGCACAAATCGAGGCGGTTGTTGAACGTGCAAGGACGGGCGAGAGCCTGACTCGAATTGCGAACTCCTATGGCGTCAGCAGGCAGGCTGTCCGTGGCTTACTGAAAAGACGAGGCGTACCAGCTCGGTCGAGGGCGAAGTTGGCCGAACCCGAACGCTCAGAGGCGGTCAGACAATACGCCGAGGGTCGGTCTATAGCCGAGGTGGCGAAGAGCTTTGGTTTCACGGAGCCTGGAATGCGCGGCCTGTTGGTCCGCCGTGGCGTTGTCCTCCGGAGGACCGTTCACACGCTTCGACACGATGCGTTCGACCTGTTGACACCAGAAGCCTGCTACTGGCTTGGGTTCCTCTTTGCCGACGGATGTGTGACCTACCGGACGGGCCATCTCCCGCAGATCTCCGTGGGGCTTGCCCAGCGGGACCGCGAACACCTTGTCTCGCTGCGCACCTTCCTGGGCTCGACCAGTAGCGTCTCGGCACCAAGTCCCACACATGGCTCGTGCCAGTTTTCGGTGCGCTCGACCCGCCTTGCAGAGCGCGTGATGGCGCTGGGAAGATATGACGGACCGGTCGACGAAAGGCTGACCGAATCACGCGACTTTTGGCGCGGTGTCGTTGACGGCGATGGCTCAGTCGGTCAATACCGCCGCCCAAATCCTAGTCAATCGACGTTCTCTCAATTCAGGTTGGTGGGCAGTAAGCGCCTACTCGATGCCTTTGCGGCCTTCCTAGTGAGGAATGGTGTCGATGGTCTTTCTGTTCGACCGCACAAAACGATCTACACGATCGGGACAACCTGCGCTCCTGCCGAGAAGATTGTGGCTCTGCTGTATTCGGAAGCGACCGTCGCGTTGACGCGGAAAGCCGAGATCGCGAAGAAGATGCTCGGCAACCGATAGTGCCTTCGGCTTGATTCTTCTTCTCTCAGTGGGAGCGATTGCGGGTCAGCCGAGCAGTGGGAACCAGCCTGCCGACTCACCCAGCTCCAGCCGGTCCCGGTCGGTCAGCGGTACGCGCCCGGTGGCCTTCAGCAAAAAGTCGCTGTCGTCCCAGGCGGCGGGTCGAACTGTGTCGTCGCTGAGCAGGCCGTCCATTGTCGCTACCGCGACCTGTACGGCCAGTGGGCCGGGCGGCGGAGCGTCGGGCAGTTCCAGCGTCAGGTCCAGGTGGTGGACGGCGGCCTCGGTGGTCAGGGTGGCGAGGAAATCCGGTACGCGCAGCACGTGTCCCTGGGTGGTCACGTACCCGTCAGGGTCGGCTGACGCGGCGGCGCGGACTGCGGCCGGGGCGGTGTCCCGCCAGAGTTCGACGATCCTGGTCGGACGGTCGAAGGCGGCAGCCGAGCGGCGGACCCACCAGGCATGGCGGGCAGCCTCGTCGTCGTTGCCGCCGGGAAAGTCGCGCCAGTAGCTCACGTCGTCGACGTCGGCGGGGCCGTCGACAGGGCTGGCCAGGGTGACGAGTGCCCGCTGGGCGTCGCCAAGCAGGTGCAGAAGCAGGTCGGCGATGAGCCAGCCCCGGCACCGGGTGGCCTGTTGCAGGCCGGAGTTGTCGAGGCGACCGACCACCGCTGTGATGCCGTCGTACGCCTGGGCCAGCGCCTCGTCCGGTCGGATCGCGGTCATGCGATCGAGCCTCGCACGAAGCGTGGCGCGCGCCAACGATCAATGGCGGGGGCGGTGTGCCCGGGTCGACGCGTGATCGACCCGGGCGGAAGGTCGGCCTGGGGTCAGCCGAACATGTCGTCGAGGAAGCCCTTGCGCTTCTTCTGCCGGTAGTGGCCGTGGTAGCCGTGGTGCTGCTGCTGGTGGCCGTAGGCCGGCTGCGGCGGGTAGCCGTGGGCGGGCGGCGGGGGCGGCGGGACGGTGCCGTAACCGGGCTGGTGCGGCGGGGGCGGCGGGGGCGGCGGGGGCGGGTAGCCGGCCGGCTGTTGCGCGGGCTGCCCCGGCGCGCCTCCGGTCTGTTGGCGGCTCCAGTTGGCCTCCGCTTCGAACAGCTTCTCCAACTCGCCGCGGTCCAGGAAGATGCCTCGGCACTCCCCGCACTGGTCGATGACGACGCCACTGCGTTCGTACTGGCGCATTTCTCCGCGACACTTGGGACAGGTAAGGCTACTCATCGCCCGACGGTACCTGGTGGACCTATGCAGTTGCTGTGAGCGCCTCGGTGACTTCTTCGTCGGTCACCTCGTGGAAGTCGTCGTAGTAGGCGCTGACCGCCCCGAAGTCCGCGGGGCGTTGGGCGCAGACGACCTGGTCGGCCTCGGCGGAGAGCAGTTCGTACGCCTCCTGCGCGCCGACCGGGACCGCGACCACGACGCGGTGTGCCCCGAGTTGGCGGACGACCTCGACGGCGACGCGGGCGGTCGCCCCGGTGGCGAGGCCGTCGTCGACGATCACCGCGGTCCGCCCGGTGAGGTCCACCTGTGGGCGGTCGCCCCGGTAGAGCCGTTCCCGGCGCTCCAGTTCGGCCTGCTCCCGGTGACGGACCTCGGCGATGTCGTCGTTGCTGAGTCGGCTGGCCACCGGGTCGTTGAGCACCTGGACACCGCCCGGCCCGAGTGCGCCGAAGGCGACCTCCCGGGCCCACGGCACGCCGAGCTTGCGGACGACAAGCACGTCGAGTGGTGCGCCGAGCCGTTCGGCGACGACCCGGGCGACCGGCAGGCCGCCTCGGACGAGGCCGAGGACGACGACTTCCGGTTCGCCGATGAGCGCGGTGAGCCGTTCGGAGAGCACCCGGCCGGCGTCGGCCCGGTCGCGGTACGTGGTCATGCCTTCAGGTCTACGCCCTGACGCGCCGTTCCGCCCGGAAGTTAGGCCGAAGTGCTCCGACCGGAGGGTTCGTCGGCAACTGTGGCGGTCGGTGTGTCGACCGGGCGGTGCAGGGCGGGGGCCCAGGTCAGCAGGGCCAACGGGTACAGCAGGTAGCCGAAGCGGGTGGTCGGCATCAGGGCGATCGCGGCGAGCAGCCCGTACCCGCAGATCAGCGCGGTGGCGGCGGCGGTGCGGGGCGGGCGGCGGGCGAGCCGGACGGCGATGGCCAGTCCGGCGGCGATCAGCAGCCCGGCGGCGACCAACCGGCCCGCGGGTAGCGCGTTGGCGATCAGGTAGCCGGGGAACGGGGACTGCGCGGGGCTGGTGACCAGCCCGTGGCCGAGGGGGAAGCGCAGCACGTTCTCGGTGAGGGCGTCGCGGTCCACCAGCAGCGCCGGCAGTAGTGCGGCGACGGGCAGCCCGATCGCGCCGACGGCGACCCGGGTGCCGGCGCGTCGGGTCAGACCCCAGACGATCAGGACCAGGGCGACCGGCCAGGCGAACAACTTCAGCGCGCCGGCGAGTCCGACCGCGACGCCGGCCCGGCCGGGCCGGTCGGCGGCGGCGAACGCGAGGGCCAGCAGGCAGAGCGCGAGTACGGGTAGGTCGTCACCGCCGGTGGCGAGGGTGAGGGCACAGATCGGCAGTACGGTGGCGGCCTGCACACCGCGCAGCAGGGCGGCGTCCCGTCGGCGGGTCGCGTCGTTGGTGGCCTCGCTGGTGGTGGCCTGGCCGGGGGTGGCCTCGTCCGTGGTGGCCGGTGTTCGGCGCAGGGCGGCCACGGCCAGGGCGAGCGCCAGCGCGGTGCCCACCGCGAACCAGACCCGGGAGTCGGTCCACCAGGTGTCGAGCAGCGCCCTGGGCAGGCCGAACATCGCCATGCCAGGCTGGTACGGGGTGTAGCCCATCAGTTGCTCGCCCGGTGGCAGGGCGGCGATGGCGTCCGGTCCGAGGTACGGCGTGCCGTGTTCCAGGAGGCGGATGCCGGCCTGCTCCACGACCAGCACCTCCTCCTGGGCCCGGTCGGTGCGCCCACCGGCCCGGTCAATGCTCTGCCAGGCCAGGGGCAGCAGTGTGGTGGCGGCCCAGGCGAGACCGGTGACCGCCCAGCGGGCCGGCAGACCAGTCAGCCGGGAGGTTGGAAAGCGTCGACGCAGCAGAAGTTGGGCGATCACCGTCAGCGTCGCGAGCAGGTAGCCGACGGCGGCGACCGCGCCCCAGGCGCGGTGCGGCAGCAGGGTGGACGTGACAGCGGTGATCGCCGCGAAGGTGGCAGACACGGCGTAGAGGCCCAGGTCGAGGGCGAGCCCGCCGGCGGCGTTGTCGAGAGTGCGCCAGTGCCAGCGACTGCGGTGGGCGGTCGGGTCGTCGACGATCACGCGCGACAGTCTGGCAGACCGGGCTGCCCACGCAGCGGGCCGATGCCTGCTCAGGCGGGCAGGTGTGGCAGGCGGTCGGGCCTGGAGCGGCCGGCCTGGCGGCGGTTCTGGCTCAACCGGATCACCGCCCCGGTGTCGTGCAGCGGCGCGGCGAGGGCGCCCGGTCGGCCGCCCGAGCCGCGCTGCATCGCCGCGAGCAGGGTCCCGGACGGCATCGGCCGGGCGAACAGGTGCCCCTGGCCGGCGACGCAGCCCAACTCCCAGAGGGCCCGACGCTGCGGCTCGCTCTCCACCCCCTCGGCCACCACGTCCAGGTCGAGGCTGCGACCCAGGTCGAGGGTGGAGCGGATGACGGCGGCGGCCTCCGCCGAACTCTCCATCGTCGTCACGAAACTCCGGTCGATCTTCAGCTCGTGAACCGGGATTCGGGAGAGCAGCGAGAGTGAGGAGTAGCCGGTGCCGAAGTCGTCCAACGCCAACCGGACGCCCTCGTCGCGTAGTCGGCTGAGCACCCGGTCGACCACGTCGAGTTGGCTGAGGGTCAGCGTCTCGGTCAACTCCAGGACCAGCCGGTCCGGTGGTAGGTCGTGGGCGCGGAGGCGAGCCAGCACCGAGCCGGGGAACCGCGCGTCGAGAAGGCTGCGCGGGGACACGTTGACCGCGACCGGTACGTCGAAGCCGGCGTCGTGCCAACTCACCGCCGCGATCAGCGCCTGGTCGAGGATCGCTTCGGCGAAGGCAGGTAGCAGGCCGGACCGTTCCACCGCCTCCAGGAACCGCAGTGGGTCGATCAGGCCGTGGGTGGGGTGGTGCCAGCGGGCCAGGGCCTCGGCGCTGGTCACCTCACCGGTGCCCAGGTCGACGATCGGTTGGAAGTTGACGACGAATTCGTGGTCGGCGACCGCGCGCGGCAGGTCACCGCCGAGGGTGAGGCGCCCGAGGTCGGCGGTGTCGCGGGTCGGGGCGTACGTGGAGATCCGCTGCCCGGCTCGCTTCGCCTGGTACATGGCCACGTCGGCGCGGCGCAGCAACTCGGCCATGCCGCCGTTGGACGGGGCGGCGGAGATGCCGCCGCTGGCTTCGACGCTGATGCGCATGCCGTCCAACTCGAACGGCTCGTGCAGGGCGGCGAGCAGCGTCTCGGCCCGGTGCGCGGCGACCGCCGGGGCCGGCAGACCACGCATGAGTACGGCGAACTCGTCGCCGCCGAGGCGGGCCACCAGGTCGCTCGGCTGGGCCGCACCCCGCAGCCGGTCGGCCACCTGCACCAGCACCTGATCGCCGGCGGCGTGCCCGAGCGTGTCGTTGACCTCCTTGAAGTGGTTGAGGTCGATCAGCACCAGCGCGGTCACCCCTTCGGCATGGCGGGTGCTCAACTGTTCGGTGCCCTCGTCGAGGAGGTGCCGGCGGTTGGCCAGGCCGGTCAGCGCGTCGTGCGAGGCCGCGTACGCGTGCTCGTCGGCGACCCGGGCCAGTTCGGCGTACGCCTGGGCGTTGCGGACGGCGGTGCAGAGAGCGGAGGCGAAGGTGCGCAGGGTGTACTGCTCCCGTTCGGAGAGCTGCACCGGGCCGCGGAAACGCAGTCGAAGCATGCCGACGTCGACTGTCCGGTCATGGCCTTCCAGCGGTGCCGGGACGACCGTGCCGTCCACGTCGGTGGGCGTGCCGGGAGGGCCGTCGAAGGTGATGCCGCCGGTGCCGCCGCGTACGGTGCGGCTGCCGTCGCTCAGCTCGATCTCGACCTCGTCGGCGGAGAACAGCTCGGCGGCCTGGGTGACGGCGGTGGTGAGGACGTCGTCGAGGTCGACCACGTTGAGCGCGTCGGTGGTGCGGGCAAGCCGCTGCCACGCCTGTTGCTCGGTGCGGCCGCGGATGCGCGCGGAGTAGGCCAGGTGCAGGCTCAGGACCAGGGGTGGCACGGCGAGCAGGAGCCGAGGGTCCATCTGGAGGGTGAGCAGGGTCAGGGCCGCCACCACGAACCGGACCGCGTAGCCGGCCAGGCGAAGATCCAGGTTGCTGCGGAACTGGGTCGAGATTCTGGTGCCGGAGGCGAGCGCGATCACGGGGATCGCCAGCAGTTCGTCGAGGAGGGCAGCGACAAGGTAGGCGACCGCCAGGATCCCGACCAGCTGTGGGGCCTGCATGGCGGGCCAGGTCCAACCGAGCAGCGCGAAGGCGGTGCCGGCCCCGGCCGCGACGAGGATGTTCTTGCCGACGCCGAAGGCCAGCTTGATGGGTGGAAGACGGGCCGAGGCGATGGTGATGCCGATGCAGGTGCAGAGGACCACCCACGGAACGGGGGCAATGGCAGCCGCGATGACGATCGCCGCCTCGCTCCAACTGATCAGGTGCACCGTGGACCGCACACGTACGCGGGTCTTGACGAACGCACCCAAGGCGATCATGGCGGTCAGCGTGACCAGGGTCGCTACGTCGGGTGTCGGAGCCTCAGCCGCGGGGAAGGTCATTCTCAGGGAGGCGAGAGCAACGATCGTGGCCGCAACGACGAGGAGACCGACGATCAGCCGTAGCCGTCGATCGGTCCCGTCATCGCGTCGTTGTGAAGAGGCCACGCAACTCCTGGATTACCTCGCCTGTCGTACTCGTAACCATATCGCCGGGCGTTGCGGAAGTCCCGCATCGATGTCAGCCCCACTCGTTTCCGCGCATTTCACCCACCCTCTCCTTCGTACGGTGTCGGGCTCTGTTGGCGCCGACCCTCTACGAATGGAGCTTAAATGGGGTTAGCCCTAGTTAGGGACGATAAATGTCGTTATCCTCAACATTAGTTAATCCTGTACGGATAAGTGACATTCTGTTTGCGTTCCGGTGCGGAGAGCGCTGGGATGCTTGCCTGTTGCATCCGGTCCGTTGCGGAATGTCGCGAGCCGCGGCGACTGATTGGACCGCGCCCTCAGTGTGGCCGTCGGGATGCCGCAACTCATCCGCCGATTCGGTCAACCGCTCGCCAGCTTCAGCCTGGCTCCCCTTCGCAGTGGAACATTGATGATGGTGGCACCGCCCTGGTCAGTTCCAGTCTCCGGAGCCGACGGCTCGTGCCGAACAAGTAGTTGAGGGCTTTCGCTCCTTCTTTCCCTGTTGCGCAGCGGTCGAGAACGCCGAGGGCGCAGATGGTTCTTGCAATGTTCGCATTGCACTCATCGGCAGCGTCGCAGTGGGCGGCCGCAGGAGCGTATGCATCGGCGGCTTGATTGGCGTCAGGTCTACATCCGGGTGCCCGTAAGCTTCGTTGCGTGATCGGCTGAATACCCCGCTGAAGCAGGGGGACGGGTGGAGATTCAACTTCTGGGTGGCCTCTCGGTGCAACTGCTGGCTCGCAAGCTGCACCTGGGTACGCCTAAACAGCAGGCTGTCTTCGCGATGCTCGCGGTCCAACCGGGGCAACTGGTGACCCTCGACGACCTGGTCGACGAGTTGTGGCCAGACGGCCCGCCGCGCTCTGCCGTGGCGAACGTCCGGACCTACGCCGCCAATCTGCGCCGTACCTTCGAGGCTCACGAGTCTGGTCGGGGTGTCATCGTCAGGCAGCAGAGCGGCTACCGCCTCACCGTTGGGCCGGAAGCCATCGACGTGTTCCGCTTCGAGAAGGAGTGCGCCGCGGGCCGCGAAGCCCTGATAGTCGGTCACGTCGACAGCGCCCTGGAACGGTTGGGGTCCGCCGTGGCGCGTTGGCGGGGTGCGATGCTCGCCGGCATATCGCTCGGGCCGGTGCTCGGCGCACGCGTGGTGGCCGCCGAGGAGGAGCGTCTGCTGGCCGTGGAACTCCTTGCCGACGCGCAGCTCAGAGCGGGGCGCGGCGACCTGGCGATCCCCCTGTTACGGGACGCCATCGCCCGTCATCCCCTCCGGGAACCGGCGTACGTCCTCCTCGGACGGGCGCTGCACGAGCGTGGCGACCACGCGGGCGCGCTCCTCACGTACGACGAGGTTCGGGCGAAGCTGATGGCCGAGCTCGGCGTCCTCCCGGGTTCCGACCTTCAGGCTCTTCATCGCACGATCGTTTCGGCGGCGCCACCCCCGCGACCGGCAGGCCGCGCCGCGTCCCGTCCGGCCGGCCAGAGCGCCCGCCGTTTCCCGAACCCGACTCCCACAGTCGGTGCCCTGATCGCTGAGACAGCACCTCGGCCCGACCTGGTGGATCACCTCCCCCGAGCTGTCACCGACTTCGTCGGCCGGGAGGACGTGGTGTCGCGGCTGCTGGCGGAGACCTTGCGGGTCGAGGCGCGGGTGCCGGCCGTGCACATCATCGACGGCATGGCGGGCAGCGGGAAGACGACTCTTGCCGTGCACCTCGCCCGTCGGCTGTCCGATCGCTACCCGGACGCCGCGCTCTTCATCGACCTGTGCGGGCACGGTGAGAAAAACCGCGTTGAGCCGGCGAGTGCCCTGGTCACCCTGCTTCGACAGTTGGGCGTTCCGGCTGGTCGTGTACCAGTGGAGTTCGACGACAGGGTGGAGTTGTGGCGACAGGAACTGGCCCTCCGGCGGTCAGTGGTGGTGCTCGACAACGCGGCGAGCAGCGAGCAGATCATGCCCCTGCTTCCGGCCGAGCCGACCACCGTCGTGCTGGTTACCTCGCGGCGTCGTCTGTCTCACCTGGATGTCGGGCCCTCGCAGACGCTGCCGCTCCTGAACCCACGGGAGAGCGTGGATCTCCTCAGCCTGAGCATCGGTCGGGACAGGGTTGAGGCCGAGTCGGAGGCGGCCGCCGAGGTGGTGCGTCGGTGCGGGTATCTTCCACTGGCGATCCGGCTGGCCGGTGCGCGGCTGGCGCACCGGCGCGGCTGGCGGTTGGCGGACCTTGCCGAGCAGATGGCTGGCGATGCTCCGGCGCTGCACTACCTGGCTCAGGAGGAGAACACTGTCACCGGGGCCTTCGCCGCTTCCTATGAGCCGCTTGCGAGTTCGACCAAGCGTGTCTTCCGATTCCTGGGCCTGTATCCCGGTAGTCGCTTCAGTACGCCGGCAGTCGCCGCGCTGACCGGGCTGACGATCACGGATGCTCGCGCGGCGCTCGACGACCTCGTCGACAGGAACCTGGTGGAGGACGTGGACTCGACGCGATATCGACTGCACGACCTCATGCGGCATTACTCCATCGAGCTGTGTTCGCGTACCGACTCTGTGAGCGACCGAAAGGCCGGGCTGGCTCACCTGTTCGACTTCACTCTGGCGGTTGCGTTGAGGGTCGCCAAGACGCTGGAGCTCAACGACCTGGAATCTCGCGTCACACATGTCCCGTTCGGGCGACCTGAGTTGGTCGACGCTATCGGGGAGCCCACAACTGACTGGTTGGAAGCGGAGCGGACGGACCTGGTGACGATGGTGGGGGCAGCGCGCGATGAGGGCTTCCACGAGCACTCGTGGCGGCTGGCCCGTGCCCTCTGGCGATTCTGTTACATCCGCGGATACTTCGAAGACATCATCACGACCCACCGGCACGCGCTGACCGCAGCGGAAGCATCCGGGGACGTCGGTGCAACGGCATTGATGAACAACTACCTCGCTTCCGGATATATCCGGACTGGCGACAACCGGGAAGCACTGCACCATCTGACCCGCGCTGTCGCCCTCTCCGAAAACTCGCGGGACGTGCTCAGAACCGCGCGGTACCGCGCCAATCTCGCTGCTGTCTACTACTGGAGCGGCAACCTGACCGGAGCGGTTACGGTTGGTTTTGAGCACCTGCGTGACTACAAGGGATACGGCAAAGCCAAGGTGCCGATGGCGCTGCCGAACCTCGGCATGGCACTCACCTCACTGGGGCGCTACGAGGAGGCGTTGCGCCTGCATCGCCTGCACCTGGCGTGGGCCCGGACGAACTCCGACGTCTTCCACACACTCAACGCCCTCAGCCATATCGGCGCCGTGCGGGTCCGGATGGGCGATCTGCCGCAGGCGATCCGAATACTCCTGGCCTCGTTGGCCCTCCGTGATCGCACCGGCCACCGATACGCCGAGGCTGAGGTGCGCAACGACCTCGGGATCGCCTATCGGGGTCTGGGTCGACTGGTGGAGGCCCAGCAGGAGCACGAGTTGGCTCGGAAGCTGTCGATCGGTTCGGGGGAGCGACACGTCGAGGCGGCTGCGCTCAACGAACTCGGCCGCACCCTGCTGGCGCAGGGGCGGCGCGGCGAGGCGTTCGAGGTGCACCAGGAGGCGTTGCGGCTGGCCACTCGGATCGCGCATCCGCACGAGCAGGGTCGAGCGTTGGCCGGGCTCGCCGAACACTTCGCCCGCACCGACCCGGCCGAGGCGCGGCGGCACTGGGAGCGGGCGTTGGCCATCTTCCGGCGGATGGAAGTGCCGGAGCGCTTCGAAGCCGAACGTCGCCTCGCCGAGTTGACCGGGGCGGCAGTGGTCGCGGAGCGCTGACCAGCCTGAGCGGCGCTTATCGATTTCTTATCGGCAGGCCCGGTAACTTACCGGCCGTATCGACGAACGGGGGAGGTTCTGCCCAGGGGCAGAACCGGGTCGTCGGCACACGCCCGCTGCCGGGTCCCCCCAGCGACCTCGGCGACGGGCTGGTGAGGGAGGAGTGGCGTCGGGGCCGTTGCGCCGTCAGCACCCGGTGCGGTCGCCAGCGTGACGCCGCTCCTTCCGACCGCCGTCGGACCACACCGATAGGCTCACGACCGTGACCGAACCCGCGCAGCTCAGCCACGTCGATCGCGCCGGCGCGGCCCGCATGGTCGACGTCTCCGCCAAGGCGGTGACGGGTCGGTTGGCCGTCGCGGCCGGCCGTCTGCGGACCACGCCCGAGGTCATCGACCTGTTGCATCGCGACGGGCTGCCCAAGGGTGACGCGTTGGCCGTCGGGCGGCTGGCCGGGATCATGGGGGCGAAGCGCACTCCTGACCTGATTCCGCTCTGCCACCCGATCGCGCTGCACGCTGTCACCGTCGACCTGCGGCTGACCGCCGACACCGTGGAGATCACGGCCACCGCCCGCACGGCGGACCGGACGGGGGTGGAGATGGAGGCACTGACGGCGGTTGCTGTCGCCGGTCTCGCCCTGGTCGACATGGTCAAGGCGGTCGACCCGGCGGCCTCGGTGGAGGCGGTCCGGGTGCTGCGCAAGGAGGGCGGCAAGACCGGCGAGTGGGTTCGGCCGGAGGACCGGCCGTGATCCGGGCTCGGGTGATCGTCGCTTCCAACCGGGCTGCGGCCGGTGTCTACGCCGACACCAGCGGGCCGCTGCTCGTCGCCGGGTTGCGTGAGCTGGGCTGCCAGGTCGACGACCCGGTGGTGGTGCCCGACGGCGAGCCGGTCGGCGAGGCTCTGCGGGCCGCCCGCGCCGACGGTGTCGACGTGGTGCTGACCAGCGGCGGCACCGGAGTGACCCCGACGGATCGGACCCCGGACGTGACGCGGGGCCTCCTGGATTACGAGATCCCTGGCGTCGCCGAGGCGATCCGGGCGCACAGTCGTGACCGCGTGCCGACGTCGGTGCTGTCCCGGGGCCTGGCCGGGGTCATCGGTCGGATGCTGGTGGTCAATCTGCCCGGCTCGACCGGCGGTGCCCGGGATGGCCTGGCCGTTCTCGGGCCGATCCTCGGCCACACCGTCGACCAGCTCCGCGGCGGAGACCACTGACCGCTCCGCACGACGGGACCACTGACCGCTCCGCGGCGAGCACTGACCGGTGCGCGCCAGGCCCGGGCGGGTGTCGGTCCGGGCCGATAGGCTCGGTCGGTGAGCACGGAAACCGCACCCACCGCGGATCGGGTCACCGCACCCCCGCCAGCCGGGTGGGAAGAAGCCCGTTCGCGGGTCTACGCGGTCGGTCTGGCCGCCGCGCTGCCCGCCGCCGCCCGACCACTTGCCGACACCGACGGGTCGACACTGGCCGAGCCGTTGACCACCCGCACCGACCTGCCGGCGTTCCCGACCTCCAGCGTGGACGGCTGGGCGGTGCGCGGCAGTGGGCCGTGGCGCGTGGTCGGCCGGGTCCTGGCCGGCAGCACCCCCGCGCCGCTCACCGAGGACGACACCACTGTCGAGATCGCGACCGGCGCGATGGTGCCCGAGGGCGCCACCGCCGTGCTCCGCGTCGAGGAGTCCGCCGCATCCACCACCGGCCTGATCAGCGGCGTTCCCCGGGAGACGCCCGAATGGCGGAAGCCCGGCGAGGAGGCGTACGCCGATGAGGAGTTGTTGCCGGTCGGCACGCCGGTCGACCCGGCGGTGATCGGCCTGGCCGCCGCCTGCGGGCACGACACGCTGCGGGTCCGGCGGGTGCCGCGCGCCGCGCTGCTGGTCTTCGGCGACGAGCTGCTGACAGCGGGTCCGCCCGCGGCCGGTCGCATCCGCGACGCGCTGGGCCCCGCGGTGCCGGCCTGGCTGCGGCGCTACGGCTGCCATGTCCGCCCGTCCGACGTGGTCGGCCCGGTGGCCGACACGCTGCCCGCGCACGTGGCGGCCCTACGCTCGGCGCTGGGCCACGCCGATCTGGTCTGCACCACCGGCGGCACGATGAACGGTCCGGTCGACCACCTGCACCCGACCCTGGAGGCGCTCGGCGCCGACTACGTCGTCAACACGGTGGCGGTTCGCCCGGGCTTCCCGATGCTGCTGGCCCGGCTGACCGGCCCCGACGGGCGAGCCCGGTTCGTGGCCGGGCTGCCCGGCAACCCGCAGTCCGCCATCGTCGCGCTGGTGTCGTTGGTCGCCCCGCTGCTCGCCGGCCTCCAGGGCCGATCGATGCCGGTGCTGCCGCAGGTCACGTTGGCCGAGGCGGTGCCCGGTCGCGGTGACCACACCCACCTGGCGTTGGTCCGACTGGACCGGTCCGCCGGCGTCGCGTTCCCGGTCCGTCACGTCGGCTCGGCGATGCTGCGGGGCCTGGCCGGCGCGGACGGGTTCGCGGTCATCCGACCCGGCACCCGCGGTGAGCCGGGCGACCGGGTGCCGATCGTGCCACTGCCGTTGTTTCCCGGGGAGCGTGCGTCGTGACCGCACCAGCGATCACCTTCGGCGAGGTCACCGACCAGCCGCTCGATCTCGCCACGCACGAGGCGGCGGTCGCCGACCGCCGGGCCGGCGCCGTGGTGTCGTTCCAGGGCGTGGTCCGCGACCACGACCACGGACGCCAGGTCACCAGCCTGGAGTACGAGGGACACCCGAGCGCCGCACAGGTGCTGCGCGAGGTGGCCGCCGAGATCGCCGCAGAGCCCGACGTCTACGCGGTGGCGGTCTCGCACCGGGTCGGCCCCCTGGCGATCGGTGACGTCGCGCTCGTCGCCGCGGTGAGCACCGCGCATCGGGCGGCGGCCTTCGCGGCCTGCGCCCGGCTGGTCGACGAGGTCAAGGCGCGACTGCCGATCTGGAAGCGGCAGGTCTTCACCGACGGCACCGAGGAATGGGTCAACTGCCCCTGACGCTCAGCGGCGGCCGTTGACCACCACGGCCCGGGCGAGCCGGTCGCCGTAGAACGCCGGCTCCGCGCCGGGGCGCCAGGGCAGCGCGGCGACCAGGACGATCAGCGCGAGCGCGAGCGAGTTCTCCATCAGCGCCCCGAACAGACCGTCCTGGTAGTGCGACATCTCCGGCAGTTGGTGTTCGTACGGCCAGATCGGGGAGATTAGGAAGAGTAGGTAGAGCCCGATCGCGGCGAAGCCGTGGCGGAGCCCGGTCAGCGTCGGGTACCAGATCGGCGGGCGGAGCCCGTTGACACCGGGTAGACCGCCGAACACCGGCCCCTGGCCGGTGCGCTGCGGCATCCCCCGGCTCGCCTCACGGCGACGCACTGCGGCGTCGGCCAGCACGATGATCGCCGGGATCACCCAGACCAGGTGGTGCGTCCAGGAGATCGGGCTGATCACGTTTGCGGTGAGACCCACCAACGTGAAGGCGGTCAACTCGTCACCGTCGGCGCGGGAACTGGCCGCCCGGGACAGGCCCAGCGCCAGGACCAGCACCGAGAAGGCGAGCCACAGCAGCCCCGGGGTCTCGATCGAGTCGTACAGCCGGGCAAGCAGGCCGGCGAGGGACTGGTTGGGCGTCATGTCCGCCGCGCCGACGCGTTCGGTCTGCCACAGCACGCTGCCGAAGTAGGTCCGCGACTCGTCCCCGACGATCGCGAAGGTCCCCAACGTCACGCCGATCGTCGTGCCGATGGCGGTGGCCGCCACCCGCCACTGACGGGTGATCAGCAGGTAGGCGATGAACAGCGCCGGGGTGAGCTTGACCGCCGTGGCGAGGCCGATACCGGCCCCTGCCCAGGCCCCGCCGTAGATGAAGCGCAGCAGCGGCCCGTCGGTGGCGGCGTAGTGGGTGCCCCGGCGGGACCGCCAGCGAAGGCCGATCAGGTCAGCCATGATCAAGGCGAACAGCAGGATGTTGACCTGGCCGTACCCGAGCGTCTCCCGACCTGGCTCGATGGCGACCGCGAGCGGCACCGCCAGGGCCACCGTGAACCACAGTGGCCATCCCAGTCGGTCCACGATGGGTCGGAGCAGCCCGGCCAGCACCAGCGCCAGGGCGGCGATGCTGGCGGCGGCGTTGACCAGGCCGGCCGCGCCGATCGGTAGCTGCGCCATCGGCAGCATGACCAGCCCGGCGAAGGGCGGGTAGGTGAACCCGAGTGTGGTTTCGGGCGCGATGAACTCATAGAGCTCGTGACCGCTCGCCCACCACACCACGGCACCGTGGTAGATCTTCATGTCGAAGAAGTTGTACGGCCGCCCGAAGGCGCCGATGGCAAGCCATGCGGCATAGGCGACGGCGGCCACGATGGCCCCCCGTACGACGTTCCTGCGATCGATCCCGCGAGCCACGCGATCGATCCCGCGTGTCACACGTTGGATTGGGGCGAGGCGGTCCGCCCGTCTACCGACATCCGTCGGCATGGCGTGGCCACCCCCGTACCAAGGTCGTCCTACCCGTCCAGGTCCTGCACGGAGCCTAGAACGGCGCCTCACGTCAGTGCCTCCCGCGTTATGCGACCGTGTCCGATCCCACACATGTTTTTGACATTTCCACCGCGTTAACGCCTACCGGGTGGTTCAGGTAATTCGCGGCCTTAGCGAGGGGTGGGGGTGAGACGGAGACGGATCGACGCAGGTCAGCCGGGGAGTCGACGTGCGGTGGACGCGGAGCGGACGGCGATCCGGGCCTCGCGGCGGGCGGTTCGGACGGCGCGTTGCATGGAACGTCGAGAGTGACCGATGCGATGGCCCGTCCGCCACCGCAGACCCGGCTTGCCGCCGGTGTCCGCGGCGGCGAGGAGTAGACCGCCGAGGAGCCCGAGGTTCTTCAGGGCATGAATCTGGTTGTTGTTCTTGGCGATCGGGTCGTCGTTGTTCCAGAAGGGATGCCCGGCGACTGTCACCGGCACCAGCGTGCCGGCCAGAACCAGCGCCGCGGGTCGGCTGAACCGGCCGGTGGCCAGCATCAGACCGGCACCGACCTGCACAGCCGCGTTGAGCCGGATCAACGTCTCAGTCTCGGTGGGGAAGCTCGGGTGTGCCTTCTTCAGCATCGGCGCGACCTTGTCGGTCACCGGTTTGGCGGCCACCGCGAGCCGGCCGGGGTCGCGTAAGTTGCGATACCCGCTGACCACGAAGATGCCGCTCAGCATGGCGCGGGCGAGGGAACGTACGGGCGTCATGGATCAGTCATACCCCCTCGCGACGTTTGCTACCCCGTCAACCGCAGGATCGGATTGGTGTTCGTACACGTGCGCCACGCCGAGTCAAGCGACCGTCACGGATGGGCGGGCGCTGGCGGGTAACGTCGCGCGGGTGACCACGCTGCGGCTACGCCCCGAGGACCCGGCCGACGCCGGCCCGGTCCGCCGCGTACTGGCCGCCGCCTTCGCCCGCCCGGACGTGGCGACGCCGCCGGAGGTCAGCCTGGTCGAGGAGCTGCGCGACACCACCGCCTGGTTGCCGGAGTTGGCCATGGTCGCCGAGTACGGCGGTGAGGTGGTCGGTTACGCGCTGCTCACCCGGGTGCGGCTGCGGCCGGAGCGAGGCTCGGACATGCCAGTCCTGGCCCTCGGCCCGGTGGCGGTCGCGCCGCACCGACAGCGTGTCGGGCACGGCACGGCGGTCGTTCAGGCTGCCCTGGATGCCTCCACCGAGTTGGGCGAGCGGCTCGTCGTCGTCCTCGGTGCCCCGGTCTTCTACCGCAGGTTCGGGTTCGGCCCGGCGAGTGAACTGGGCCTGACCAGCCCCTGGGCCGGCCTCGGTGAGCCCTGGCAGGCGCTGGTGCTGCCGCCGTCCACCAGCGAGGAGGGCCCTCCGCCTCGCGGTGAGGTGCTCTTCCCGGCCCCCTGGTCGAAGGTCTGACCGGGCCTCAGGCCGGCTGCGTCCGCAGGTACCGGCCGAAGTGCGGGACGGTGAAGGCGACAGTGCCCCGCTCGCCGGAGTAGATCAGCCCCTTCTTGATCAGCGCGTCCCGGGCCGGAGACAGACTGGCCGGCTTGCGGCCGAGGGCACGGGCGATCTCCGCGGTGGGCACCGCGGCGTCCATGTCGTCGCGGACCACCTCGCCGGGCTCGCCCTCGACCGCGGACATCATGGCCATCGCCCGCATGTACTCGCGTTCGGCGGGAGTGGCCCGTTCGAACCGGGAACCGAAGAACCCGACCGCCAGCTCGGCCTCCGCCTCGGGAGCGGCCACCCGCACGTCGGCGGCGGTGATCGGCGAGCGTGGGGCGTGGTCCCAGGTGGCCTTGCCGTACGCCTGGACGAAGTAGGGATAGCCGCCGGACTTCTCGTAGAGCAGGTCGAGCGCCTTCTGCTCGTACTCGACCTCCTCGCGCTCGGCGGGCGCGCAGAGCGCCCGGTCGGCGGCGATCCGGTCGAGCCGGTCGATGCGTTGATAACGGAACAACCGTTCGGAGTACGACTTGGCGGCGCTGAGCACCGCCGGCAGGTGCGGAAGGCCGGCGCCGACGACGATCAGCGGCGCGCCGAGCTGGGACAGCTCGTGGCAGGCGGCGCAGAGCGCCGACACGTCCTCCGGGCCGAGATCCTGCATCTCGTCGATGAAGATGGCGATGCCGGTGCCGACGTCGCTGGCTACGGCGGCGGCGTCACTGAACAGTTCGACCAGGTCGATCTCGATGTCGCCGGAGTCGGCCCGACCGCTGGCGGCCGGCACGTCGATGCCGGGCTGCCACCGGTCGCGCAGCTTGGTGGCGGCGCCGGCCCGGCCGGTCGGGTTGGACCGCTGGGCGAACGCCTTGAGGACGCCGAGGAACGCGTCGATGCGGTCCGGTGCGCGATGTCGGGGGGCCAGTTCCCGGACGGCCATGTGCAGTGCGGCGGCGACCGGTCTGCGCAACGACTGGTCCGGCCGGGCCTCGATCTTGCCGCTGCCCCAGAGCCGGTTGATCGCCTGCGACCGGAGCGTGTTGAGCAGAACCGTCTTGCCGACGCCCCGTAGCCCGGTGAGCATGAGGCTGCGCTCGGGTCGGCCCCGGGCGATGCGCTCGAGCACGATGTCGAAGACGTCCAGCTCTCGCCCCCGCCCGGCAAGTTCGGGCGGACGCTGACCGGCGCCTGGCGCGTACGGGTTGCGGACCGGATCCACGCATCGCAGATTATCGGGCCGTCTAGCTGCGAGGCTAGACATGGATAGATGGGGCTACCGGCGTGTCGAGACCGTCGACCACAAACTAGGGCTGTCTAGCATCCACGCTAGACAGCCCTAGTTTTGGCAACAGGCTTTAGCGCTCCTTCAGACAGAGCACGTAGTCGAACAGGTCGACCGAGTTGTCGTGCACATAGTTCGCGGTCGCCTGCGGCGCGAGCATCTCGCACCGGTCACCGTCGGTGGTCGCCGGAATCCGCAGCAGCACCTGATAGGTGTTCGGGCCGCAGGGCACCTTACGGAGCTCCGCGTCGCTCTCACTGCCGTCGTTCACCACGCAGTCACCCCTGGCGAACTCCGGGCCCGGAGTCGGGGCGGCCGACGTCGGAGCGTCGCTGGGCAGCGCGGGTGGAACGCCCGGCGCACTCGTCGACGGGGTACGCGCCGCGTCACTGCCAGCGTCGGCCACCTTCCAGACCGCCCATCCGGCCAGGCCGAGGCACGGACAGAGCACGAGCAGCACCACCACGGTGATGATCAGAGCGACGTTGCGGCCGGTTTTCTTCGCGGGCGCGACGGGCGGCATCCCGTAGCCGCCGGGAGGCTGCTGACCCCAGGGCGCGGGTGGCTGACCCGGTACCGGCCCGGCCGGCTGACCGGGCATCGGGCCCGCCGGTGGGTACGGCCCGACCGGTGGGTACGGCCCGGCCGGCGGTGTCGGACCCGCTGGCGGGTACGGGCCGGGCGGTGGGTAACCCGGGCCCGAGGTGGGCGGCGGCCGAGCACGTCGACGGTCAGCCCGCCCGCGCGCTTGGCGTCATCCACCTC